>JBNGCY010000006.1:0-45461 GCA_049975505.1 Desulfuromonadaceae bacterium
CACCGGAAGTGGTGGTGAATAGTTATAAAGTTCTTAGAGTTTATTCACAGACTTAAAGTCCTGGGTGGTGCGGGCATGCTGGCGTAATTGATATATTAAAGTTACGGGAGGGTAAAGTTTTTTTTCTAAATAAGACCGTCCAGCGTGAAAGGCTCAACAGTGGCAATAAGCCGCTTGACAGCCATCTTTAAAAGGCGTATAAGACCATGCAGTTATATGAGGTCAGGCTGATTGCAGGCACGTAGCTCAGTGGGAGAGCACTACCTTGACACGGTAGGGGTCGGCGGTTCAATCCCGCCCGTGCCTACCATAAAAAAATCTGTATCCGAAAACGCGATCAGATAACGCTTATCCTCGCGCACGCACGGGACTCCGGAGTGAGGTGGCGTCCTGAATAGAGCATAGAGAAGGATTTACTGTGGCAGTTACAGTACAAAAGGCATCCACCGGGTGCCTTTTTGCGTATAGGGCTTTTATCAAGGCCCGATATATGGAGGAGATCGATGGCGCAGATCAAAATACAACTTCCCGATGGTTCATCCAAAAATTTTGATGCGGGAGTCACCGCATATGAAGTGGCCCGTTCTATAAGTGAAGGTTTGGCGCGCCAGGCCGCAGTGGCTAAGATCGATGGCGTTCTTACTGACCTTAATCGTGAAATCGAGCACGATGCGGCACTGGAAATCATCACTATCGACAGTCCTGACGGGCTTGAGGTGTACAGACATACCACCGCCCATCTCATGGCACATGCAGTAAAAGATCTGTTCGGTGACAAAGTGCAGGTAACTATCGGACCTGCGATCGAAAGCGGGTTTTATTACGATTTCTATTCCCCGGAGCACACCTTTGTGCCTGAGGATTTCGAACGTATAGAAACGCGTATGCAGGAGCTGGTAAAGCAGAATCTTCCGGTGGAGCGCAGTGAAATTTCGCGTTCTGAGGCGATTGAGTTGTTCAAATCCATGGGTGAGGATTTTAAGGTCGAACTCATTGAAGATCTCGGCCAGGATACGGTGACCCTGTATCGTCAGGGGGAGTTTGTCGATCTGTGCCGCGGTCCGCATCTGCCCTCTACAGGTAGGATAAAAGCATTCAAACTTATCAGTGTTGCCGGCGCTTACTGGCGTGGAGATGAAAACCGTCCCATGCTGCAGCGTATTTACGCAACTGCGTTTCCGGATAAAAAGCAGCTTAAAAAGTATCTGCTCCATCTTGAGGAGGCACGTAAGCGTGATCACCGTAAACTCGGTAAAGAGCTGGATCTGTTCTCGTTCAGTGAAGATGTCGGCGCCGGCCTGGTCATCTGGCACCCCCGCGGTGCCATGTTGCGTACACTCCTCGAGGATTTTGAGCGCAAAGAGCATATCCTGCGTGGTTATGATATTGTCCAGGGCCCCCAGATACTGCGCACCGATCTGTGGAAGCTCTCCGGACACTATGATAACTACAGTGAAAATATGTATTTTACCGAGGTGGATGGACAGGGATTCGGGATCAAGCCTATGAACTGTCTGGCGCACATGCTCATCTATAAGAGCAGAATGCGCTCCTATCGCGATCTGCCTCAGCGTTACTTTGAACTCGGAACCGTGCATCGCCACGAAAAGTCCGGAGTGCTTCACGGCCTTACAAGGGTGAGGGGTTTTACCCAGGACGATGCGCATATTATATGTATGCCCGATCAGCTCGATGCTGAAATCAAAGGTGTGCTCGAATTTGTTCAGGATGTCATGCAGATTTTCGGGTTTGAATATGAAATGGAAATTTCAACCAGACCTGAAAAATCAATAGGATCGGATGAGGATTGGGAGCGTGCCACCCGGGCTCTGATGTCTGCCCTTGAAGATACCGGACTCCCCTTTGAAGTCAATGCCGGAGATGGGGCATTCTACGGTCCGAAGATTGATGTGAAGCTTAAGGACGCACTTGACAGGCATTGGCAGTGTGCTACAATCCAGTGCGATTTTACCCTGCCTGAGCGCTTTGATTTAAACTACATCGGCGCAGATGGAGAAAAACATCGCCCGGTAATGATTCATCGGGTTATTCTCGGCTCGGTGGAGCGCTTCATCGGGGTTCTTATTGAGCACTTTGCCGGTAATTTCCCCTTGTGGATATCCCCGGTACAGGCCGTAGTAATCAATGTGACCGACAATCAACTTGATTACACACATGACGTAGTCAGGCAACTGCGTGATGCAGGCGTGCGCGTAGAGGAGGATGTCCGCAACGAAAAGCTGGGCTTCAAGATTCGCGAAGCACAGTTGCAGAAAATACCGTACATGCTTGTCATAGGTGATAAAGAGATGGGGAGCAGGACAGTTACGCCACGCTACAGAAACGGTGATAACCTTGAGCCCATGACAGTGGATGAATTCAGTGCATATGTAATGCAGGAATGCCGTAAATACCATTAGGAGGTGTCCCATAGCTAAGCAAGAGACAAACATTAATCGCGAGATTCGTGCCAGTGAAGTTCGAGTTGTTGATCCGGATGGAGAGCAACTGGGTATCATGCCCATTGATCAGGCCCTGGAAGCAGCAGCTGAAAGCGGTCTTGATCTGGTAGAGGTTTCTCCCCAGGCTAAACCTCCCGTATGTCGTATTATGGACTACGGAAAATTTAAATATCAGCAGCAGAAAAGAGCGGCAGAGGCCAAAAAGAAGACCGCACGTGTTGAAATCAAGGAAGTCAAACTGCGCCCCAAGACCGAAACACATGACTTCAATGTGAAGGTAAAGAATGTGCGCCGCTTTCTCGATTCGGGTAACAAGGTCAAGGTCACTATCATGTTTCGCGGGCGTGAGGTTACCCATCCTCAGTTCGGACGCGATCTGCTTCAGCGCGTGGCGGAAGAGGTGAGTGATATAGGAACGGTTGAATCATTTCCGAGCATGCGCGGACGCTTCATGCATATGGTGATGGCACCTAAAAAATAACCCCTCAATACCGGCTCGTTAATCGTTTCCGCTTCTCAGGGGCCCTCGGCGTACTAGGGAGGAGGAGAAGAGTGGAAGCATGATTTGAGTATAAACAAGCAGGATTTTATCAGGAGAATTTAAATGCCCAAGATCAAAACCAATCGTGGTGCTGCCAAACGCTTCAAAAAAACCGGAACCGGAAAGATTGCACGTAATAAAGCGTTTACCAGCCACATTCTGACCAAAAAGACCACTAAACGCAAGCGCGCTTTGCGCCACGGAACCCTGGTGCATGCTGCTGATCACAAGAACATCAGCGCATTGGTACCATATCTGTAAGCGCAGAACTCATTTTCAGGGAAGTGAAGTTCGGCTTTAAGACCGTGAACTGTCGGGATTTGTCTCCCCCTTCAGATCCGGCTGCGCCATTCAAAAGGCGCATAACCTACACATTAAAAGAAACAGGAGTATGAAATGCCGAGAGTAAAAAGAGGATTCAAAGCGAGACGTCGTCGTAATAAGATTCTGAAACTTGCCAAAGGGTATCGTGGCGCCCGGGGTAAATTATTTCGCAGTGCCACAGAAGCCGTTGATCGCGGACTCAATTACGCTTATCGCGATCGCAGAACCAAAAAACGTGACTTCCGTGCCCTGTGGATCGCGCGTATAAATGCTGCGGCTCGCATGGAAGGTCTGTCCTACAGCAGACTGGTGCATGGTCTCAAACAGGCTGATATAGCCCTGGATCGCAAGATTCTGGCAGAAATTGCTGTGACCGATCCTGTCGGGTTTCGCGAGATAGTTGGTAAAGCCAAAGCGCAGATACAGTAATACCGCTATCAGCGCCGTATTCAACAAAAAGAGGTGGGGTATGATTGCCTCATCTCTTTTTGTGTTTATGCCCGCAGGGTTTCCTGCTGAATCAGGGTATTGCGAACATCATTTCTCACCATTTGAGGTTTTTTCAGTCATATACGCAGGGTAACGATTTATGGAACAACAGCTGGAGTCAATGTCGCGTGAGGCGCGCCAGGCAATGCTTGACGCACAAAACGAAGCAGAGTTGCAGAACATACGGGTGCAGTATCTGGGCAAGAAGGGTCAACTGACTGCGATTATGAAGGATATGGGCAGATTGTCTCCCGAGCAGCGTCCGGGCGTGGGAGCCATGGCCAACAAGGTCAAAGATGAGTTGAATTCAGTCTTTGAATCCCGGTTGAATGCGCTGAAGCAACAACATATGGCTGAACGTCTGAAGAGAGAGCGCATCGATGTCACTTTGCCGGGGCGCCATCAGAAAATCGGCACCAAACATCCTGTTACCCTGATAACTGAAGAGCTTGTGGACATTTTCTCCTATCTTGGCTTCTCCGTTGCCGAAGGGCCGGAAATTGAAGAGGATTTTTACAATTTCGAAGCTCTGAATCTACCCAGGGATCATCCGGCGCGTGATATGCAGGACACGTTCTATATCAGCGATAATGAAGTGCTGCGCACCCATACCTCGCCGGTACAGATCCGCTCCATGCTTAAACATCAACCACCGCTGCGTATTATTGCACCCGGAACCGTATACCGGCGGGATTCTGACATTACCCACAGCCCCATGTTTCATCAGATCGAGGGGTTTATGGTGGATGAACACATAACCTTTGGTGACCTCAAAGGGATTCTTACCACTTTTATAACCGAATGCTTCGGGAAAAATGTCGGGGTGCGTTTCCGTCCTTCGTTTTTTCCGTTCACCGAGCCGAGCGCCGAAGTCGATATCCAGTGCGTGATCTGTGGCGGCTCCGGATGCCGGGTATGTAAAAATTCCGGTTGGCTTGAGATCCTCGGAAGTGGAATGATCGATCCTGAAGTGTTTGCCTCGGTTAATTATTCCAGTGAAAAATACAGCGGATTTGCTTTCGGAATGGGACTGGAGCGTATTGCCATGCTTAAATACGGTGTCAACGATCTGCGCCTGTTTTTTGAGAATGACGTGCGCTTTTTACGTCAGTTCAGCGCCTGATCCATCATACATGCAGAAAAACGCACGTTGTGCCCACCTCTGCGAGCAAAAGCACTAAAAGGGATTTCGCATGATTGTTACGCATAAATGGCTGAAAGAGTTTGTCGATTTTGATCTAAGTGCCGAAGAGTTGTCCCACCGCCTGACCATGACAGGCCTTGAAGTGGACTATATGGAAGAGATCGGCAGCGGACTCGATAGCGTTATTGTTGCCCGGCTGAATTCGGTCGACCCCCATCCGCAGGCCGATCGCCTTACAGTATGTCAGGTGGATACCGGCTCTGAAGTTGTTCCGGTTGTGTGCGGTGCAACCAATCATAAATCCGGCGATCTTGTAGCTCTTGCTCAGGTCTCATCAGTACTGCCCGGCGATTTTAAAATCAAAAAATCCAAAATCCGCGGCATGGAATCGCGCGGTATGCTGTGTTCAGAAAAGGAACTCGGCCTTGCAGAACATTCAGACGGGATTATGATTCTGCCTGCAGGGCTTGAGTTGGGCACTCCGGTTTTTGAAGCCCTCGATCTCAAGGATATACGTTACGATATCGGTCTTACGCCGAATCGCGCCGACTGCCTTAGTGTCTTGGGAATTGCGCGCGAGGTTGCTGCCTTTACCTCCAGACCTTTGAATATACCCGAAACTCCGGTGTTTAAGCCGATTCAGGAGGATATCAATGCAGTAACCTCTGTCGAAATAGAGAACCCTGACGGCTGCCCGCGCTATATGGCACGTCTTATCCGGGGGGTAAAAGTCGGCCCTTCGCCTGAATGGCTGGTTCACCGCCTTGAGGCGGTGGGGATGCGTTCGATCAATAATATCGTCGATGTCACCAACTATGTCCTTATGGAACTGGGACATCCGCTCCATGCATTTGATTTCAACCGCCTCGTTGGGGAAAAGATCATTGTTAGACGAGCTCCACAGGAGTATAGATTCACTACTCTGGATGGACAGGTTCATGAACTGGATTCTGATGATGTAGTCGTATGTGACGCGGAAAAGCCCGTGGCTCTTGCCGGAATCATGGGGGGAAAAAACTCTGAAGTTCAGGATGATACGCAGGATATCCTTCTTGAGAGTGCATATTTTGATCCCCGCTCCATCCGGCGGACCAGCAAGAAGACCGGGATTCACTCAGAAGCTTCTCATCGCTTTGAACGCGGGGCGGATCTCGACATGGTGCCTCTGGCTCTGGATCGTGCAGCCGATCTGATTCGCGAGATTACCGGAGCCACTGTCCTTGAACACCCTATTGACATCTATCCTGCCCCGGTTGAAAAGCGGCGGATTTCAATCACCCGCACCCGGACCAACGCCCTGTTGGGTCTAAATCTCGGCCTTGATGACATAGAACGCCTGCTGCAGTCAATCGGGCTACTGACAAGCAAGGGGGAAACAGATGAGGATGCGCTCCTGGTTACGATTCCGCTTGCGCGCCACGATCTGGAGCGTGAGGTTGATCTGATAGAAGAGGTTGCGCGCCTAAACGGCTACGATAATATCCCCGTAACCATGCCGGTCAGCCGGGTGGTTCCACCCATTGATACACGGAGTATCGACTTTGTTGGCGCGCTGCGTGACAGCGTGGTAGCCCAGGGATTGCGGGAGATAATCAACTACTCATTTGAATCTGAAGGGGTATATGACAACCTTCTCCTTCATCCGGATGATTCGCGCCGCAGGCAAGTAGCCCTTCTGAACCCCCTTACGGCAGATCAGTCCGTTATGCGTACGTCTCTGGTTCCGGCGATGCTCGAAACCCTGGGGCGTAACCTGGCGTATAAAAGTACCGATCTGGGGCTGTTTGAACTGCGTCCGGTATTTATTCCCGATCCCGATGCCCAGGCGCATGAACGTATGCATCTGTGTATCGCCCTGACCGGGAAACGTGAGCGCCTTGGCTGGGCGCACAGCGCAGATAATGTGGATTTTTACGATCTCAAAGGGATACTCGAGGTTGTTTTTGAGCAGTTCAATCTTCATGACGTGACCTTCATTCCTGATGTCCCCGAACCTTATCTGCATCCGGGTAAATCATGCTCCATATTTACCCGCGGGGGCAATGAATCGGTAAAAATAGGCACACTGGGAGAACTGCATCCTCAGGTACTGGAAAATTATTCAATTGAACAGCCGGTACATATTGCAGAGTTGGATGTTATGGAGGTGTTCAAGTACAGCGAGGACAGGTGTTCATTCAAACCCATTTCCCGTTATCCTGATTCCTACCGCGACAGCGCCTTTCTGGTATCCGAAGATGTTTCGGCGCAGCAAATGCTTGAAGTTATAGATAAAGTTAAGGTAAAGTACCTTGAAGAGGTGGTTCTGTTTGATCTGTACGCGGGTAAAGGGATCCCAGAGGGGATGAAAAGCCTGGCGTTGCGCATGCGATATCGTTCAGGAGATAAAACCCTTGCTGACGAAGAGATCAACCAAATGCATGCGAAAATCATAAAAGCTCTGCATAAAAACCTTGGAGCAGAGATAAGATAGCAGTTGAATGCCCTGCGAACAGCGTGGTATAAGTCACAATAATTCTAGTATATATCGTATGTTAGCGCTATATAAACACGGAGGTAGTATGACAAAGGCGGATCTGGTAGAAAATGTTTACTATAAAACTGGGTTTTCGAAGAAGGAATCCGCTGAGATTGTTGAGACCGTCTTTGAATTGATGAAACAGACCCTTGAGCAAGGTGATAAGATCAAGATCGCCGGTTTTGGAAACTTTGTGGTTAAGCAAAAGGCGACCCGCAGAGGACGCAACCCCCAGACCGGCGAAGAGATCGAAATTACATCGCGTAAAATACTGACCTTCAAGCCCAGCCAGGTTCTCAAGAACACCATAAATCAGGAAAACCACTGAAAAGGCAGAGTATTTTTATTTCGCCATGGATGTAGAAATCCCGGATAAATTTTACTTTAAAATCGGTGAGGTTGCTGCCATTACCGGCGTTAAGCCTCATGTCCTGCGCTACTGGGAAGGAGAGTTCCGTATGTTCTCTCCGAGCAAAAGCCGGGGTAAGCAGCGCCAGTATGAACGGCGCGACATCGAGCTGGCGCTGGAAATAAAAGATTTACTCTATGAACAGGGATTTACCATTGCCGGTGCACGCAAACACCTTAAAGCCCGCAAGAAAAATTCCTCACCCGCCACAGCTGCTACAGATCGTGAATATCTGCGTGAATTGCGCGACGATTTGAGGCGGTTACGTACGCATCTGGCGTAAACTGTCTGTCCGTTTATGCAATAGACATAACCGGGTGGCAGGTCAGTCACGGGCGCGTATCGCCCTGATGTGTCTCATTTGAATCAACAACATTGGTGTATACGCCCATGGATTTCGCTGTAGCGCGCCGCCGTATGGTGGACAAACATCTGCTTAAACGAGGAATCAGTGATTCACGTGTCATTGCGGCAATGGAAAGAGTCCCACGGCATAAATTTGTCGAGGATGCCCTCCAAAGTCAGGCGTATTCAGATTATCCCCTCCCCATTGGAGAAAAGCAGACCATCTCTCAGCCCTATATGGTCGCGCTCATGAGTGAGGCGGCACAACTGCGTGGGACAGAAAAAGTGCTGGAGATCGGTACCGGCTCCGGCTATCAGGCCGCCGTGCTGGCACAGCTGGCTGAACAGGTCTACACCGTTGAACGTATCGCCGTCCTGGCCCGACGTGCACGGCGAATCCTGGATTCTATCGGATGCAATAATGTGCATATCAAGGTCAGTGATGGAACCCTGGGCTGGCCGGAGCATCAACCCTACGATGCTATTATTGTTACTGCAGGTGCCCCTGATGTACCTCCCGAATATCTTACCCAGCTCGCCAGAGGTGGGCGTATGATTATCCCCGTTGGGGATTACGCGTCTCAGACCCTGCGGCGTGTTACCCGTATGCCGGACGACTCTTACCGTAGTGAAGATATTACCCTGTGTCGTTTTGTTCCCCTGATAGGTAAAAGCGGTTGGTCCAGTGACTAAATGGTTGCGTTCACTTTATGCCTGGATGCTGCATTGGGCCGATACACCGGTCGGAACATGGGCGCTTTTCTTTATTGCATTTGCCGAAGCCTCTTTTTTCCCTCTGCCCCCGGATATTCTCCTCCTGGCACTCGGATTCTCCACCCCCGCACGCAGTTTCTTTTTTGCCACTTTGAGCACTCTGGGTTCCGTTTCGGGTGCCGTGGTCGGATACGCCATAGGCTTCTGGTTCTGGGATGTGACTTCCGGGCTGTTTTATACCTGGGTTCCGGGTTTTACACCCCTGTTATTTCAACAGATGCAGGATAATTTTGCTCAATACGGCTTCTGGATTGTTTTTACTGCCGGATTTACTCCGATACCATATAAAATTATCACCATTGGAGCCGGTGTTTTTGCCCTGAATCTGCCCATTTTTATCCTCGCTTCCTTCATAAGCAGAGGGATGCGTTTTTTCATGCTTGCCGCTCTCATGTATTTTTACGGTGAGCAGGCCCGCGCCTTTACCGAGCATCATTTTAATAAATTATCCATAGCATTCTGTGTCCTGCTTGTTGGAGGTTTTGTCCTGATTCGTTATATCTTCTAGGAGTATGTCGGGCTCTACGGATCGAAGCGAAAAGTTGACTGGTCGAGGACAGATCAGAAATATGAACCGGCCAGATGGTTTTGCAGCCGATTCATGGAAAGTCCGACAGGCTTCTGGCCCCTGGTTCAGAATAGATAAAGGCCGTTGTAACTATGCTGGCGCCGTGCAGGATACTCATCATTTGTACATTGCTGCTCCTGATATGGGGCTGCGGTGTTAAAGGGGTTCGCCATAAGGTGCTGCCCGGGCAGACGCTGTATCGCATCAGTAAAGCGTATGGGGTCTCCGTGGATGATATCGCCCGTTATAATCACATTCGCAACACTTCTGTAATCCGCGCCGGAGATTTGCTCTGGATTCCAGGAGCCGAACATACCCGGACGGTATCGATTGCTCCGTCTTCCGCTACTCCATCCGTGGTTCCCCAGCGCAGAGATCCAGTCCCCCGACGGCAGATGGCTCCGCGTGTTACTGACAGGGTGAAAAAACAACCTTCGGTACCCGCAGCCACCTCACGGAAAACCTCTTCCACGCAGCGCGAACGCTTTGTGTGGCCGGTACAGGGCAAGGTGGTCAAGGGCTTTAAAAGCGGCAACAAAAAAGGCATTGAGATCGCGGTTTCTCCTGGTACAAGTGTATACAGCGCCGCTGCCGGGCAGGTGATTTACAGCAGCAATGATATTTCCGGCTACGGGTACCTGATAATTATCAGACACCGTAACGATGTCTACACGGTTTATGGTTATAATCGCAAATCCCTGGTTCAACGCGGGGCTTTTGTGGGTAAAAAAGAGAAAATTGCCATCAGCGGTACCCCCCCCGGTGAAGACCGTGGGAGGCTGCACTTTGAAGTACGCGAAGGCAAAAAGGATGTAAACCCTAAGCTCTACCTGCCCTAAGGCTCCCGGGCCGGGCAGGGGGAAGATTCAGCAAGATGCAGATTGTATTTCTCCACGGACTTGAGACCGGGCCCTACGGTAAGAAATATCAGGCCCTGAAGCAGATGTTCGGAGGCGGGATCATCGCTCCCGATTGTGAAGGGATCAAGGATCCGACAGAGCGCCTGCAGATTATTCAACGAAGTCTTGAGCACGAGCCGGGGCCGTTTCTTGTGGTGGGGTCAAGCGCCGGCGGCCTTATGGCGCTGCGTTTACAGCAGGTGGATCCACGCGTAGCCTGTATGGTGCTGTGCGCACCTGCTATTCATACCTCTGCAGCTTACGGCCTTTCTCCCGAGGGGCTGCCGCCAACGGTGATAGTACACGGAATTTATGATGATGTTGTTCCCATAGACAGCAGCAGATGTTTCGGTGTCCCCATGCTTGAAGTTGAAGACGGGCATCGGCTCGACAACAGCATCCCCCTTATTCTGCTCGAGGTTTTCCGCATGAAGCTCACCCACATGTATGGTGCCGGAAACACCCTCAACTAGGTTGTCTGCGGAACACCGGGGAGGGATTTTTTGTCTTCGGGGTTACGTTTTTAATTGCATATACCTTCAGCCTTTGTTATAAACCTTCTCGCTTCATGCCGAAGTGGTGGAATTGGTAGACACGCTAGGTTCAGGGTCTAGTGGCCGTAGGGCCGTGGGAGTTCGAGTCTCCCCTTCGGCACCATAAAAGTGATCAAACCCGTTATCATAAAAAGGTAGCGGGTTTTTTGTTGGTGACGACCCGTGTGGACTGCTTACATCAGCATATATCTGACGTACAAAAAAGCCTCCGGGGGAATCTCCGGAGGCTTTTTGTGCCGTTTAATTTCGTCTTAAATGTGCAGAAGATGCTGCGGTACTAACAATCATAGTACAGTGCGAACTCTTCGGGGCAGGGGCGCATCCGCACCGGATCGACTTCTGCTTCTTTCTTGTAGCTGATCCACATGTCGATAACGTCCTCGGTGAAGACATCGCCCTTCAGAAGGAACTCGTGATCTTCACGCAGGCAGTTGAGGGCTTCGTCCAGAGTGCCGGCTACCGACGGGATTTCGCTGAGCTTCTCGGGTGAGAGGCCGTAGATATCTTTGTCCAGCGGCTGGCCCGGATCGATCTTGTTCTCGATACCATCAAGCCCGGCCATCATCATGGAGGCAAAGCAAAGGTAACCATTGGCTGCCGGATCCGGAGTACGGTATTCGATACGTTTGGCCTTGTCATTATTCGTAACCGGAATACGCAGTGACGCTGAGCGGTTGCTGTTCGAATAAGCCAGATTTACCGGGGCTTCAAAACCAGGCACCAGGCGCTTGTAGGAGTTGGTGCTCGGGTTGGTGAAGGCGCACAGGGCCTTGGCATGCTTGATAATGCCGCCGATGTAGTACATTGCGGTTTTAGATAGACCACCATAGCCGTCACCGGCGAAGAGGTTTTTGCCATCTTTCCACAGTGACTGGTGACAGTGCATACCGGAACCGTTGTCGTTGTACAGGGGTTTGGGCATGAAGGTTACGGTTTTCCCATGCTGAATGGCGACGTTTTTGATGATGTACTTAAACCACTGCAGATTGTCTCCCATCCGCAGCAGGGTGTCATAGCGCATGTCGATCTCGCACTGACCGCCGGTGGCAACCTCGTGGTGTACGCATTCGATATGCAGGCCGATCTCCTGCAGGACGATAACCATCTCGTTGCGCAGATCGATCATGGAGTCAGTGGGCGCACAGGGGAAATAGCCCTCTTTATGCCGTGGCTTGTAGCCCAGATTGGGATGTTCCTCACGCCCGGTGTTCCAGATACCTTCAATGGAGTCAACAGCATAGAAGGAGTGATGGGATTCAGAAGCATAGCGCACATCGTCAAAAATGAAGCACTCCGGTTCCGGGCCGAAGTATGCGGTATCCGCAATACCGGTGGATTTCAGATACGCTTCTGCTTTCTGGGCGATAAAGCGCGGATCGCGGGTGTAGCCTTCACGTGTGATGGGATCGGTAATATTGCAGATCAGACTCAGGGATGTACGCTCGATAAACGGGTCAATCTTGGCTGTAGTGGGATCCGGCATGATGAGCATGTCGGATTTGTGGATCGGCTGCCAGCCGCGGATGGATGAACCGTCGAAACCGAGGCCTTCTTCAAATACGTCTTCGTTCAGCTCACAAATGGGCGTGGTGAAGTGCTGCCATCTGCCGATAAAGTCAAGAAACTTGAAATCGACAAATTCACAGTTTTTTTCTTTTGCGAAGTTCAGTACCTCTTTGATTTCCATTAGCTGTGTATCCTCCGTTGGGTTGGGGTGATTACGTATCCTGTATTTTCAGGATCGTATAACTGTTGCGGGGAGTATTGATGCCGGGGTTACAGGGCTTTGTCGCCCCGTTCGCCAGTACGGATGCGCAGAACATCCTCAACCGGGGTGACAAAAATCTTGCCGTCTCCGATCCGTTCGGTCTTGGCGGTGGCGGCTATCTGATCGACAACCTGGGCGGCTATATCGTCCGAGACAATAATCTCAAGTTTGATTTTCGGAATAAAATCAACCACATATTCGGCTCCACGATAGAGTTCAGTATGCCCCTTCTGACGACCGAATCCTTTCACCTCGCTGACCGTAAGTCCCTGAATGCCAATCTCGCTCAGGGCCTCTTTCACTTCATCAAGTTTAAATGGCTTGATAATGGCTTCAACTTTCTTCATGGATATCCCTCCTGCAGGTATCGCTTGGGTTTTTGTAGCTTGGGTTTTTGTAGCTTACATTGTCGGAGTTTCTGGTAAATAGGTCAGGGCCGGTCAAAGTCACTTGCCAGACGCCAGTTTCTTTCGGTTCTGATGAAGTGGTAAATTTCTGTTTTGTGTATTCGATCCCCCGCTTTGAAGTTGCCGAACTGCATAACTTTGGCAAAAATATCAAGTCCTTTATACATTGCTTCAAATGGAGCGTGCGCGGCTTCAGCGCTTAGTTGCGTAGAAACTTCATCCAGACTTTTGCGAAAAACCAGGTCGTAACTGACCTCTACGCTATAGCTTCCATCTTCGTTCATACGTCCGTCGAGTTTTTTAAAGTTTTCCAGCGAGAATATCTCTTCTCCAGCCTGCGGGAGAATATGCCGCGCTACCTGTACCTTGATCTGTTCCTCTGCAGGTGGTGAGGTGCAGCCACATATTCCAAGGGATAAAAAAAGGATATACAGCAGGCTACGCACCTGGGGTGCTCTGGCAAAATATGAATCCATAAGCTGACCGCATTTAGCTGAGTAAATTCAATGCCAATACATCCCGCCGGACGCGTTAGAGGACGGAGGCATCTAAAAAAATACTGATTATTTTTGCAATTATACCCCTGATACTGACCCCGCTCAAGGATGGTTTATTAATAATTGCACTTCAGGGATGTTAACGCCGTGCCATGTATTCCTCTGAAGGTATTTATGCTGCTTTGCTCATTTGCGGTTATGTCTCTACTTTTGTATATATCAATTTCAGTGCCAACTTTACCTGTTATATCTGTCTGGTGCAAATGGTCGATATTCCAGAAGGAATAATGCGGATGCCTCTAGTGTGATTTTAACCAGTCCATTTACAACAGAGTACAACTGAGTACACACTTGGCCGGATAAAATGCAGTTTATACTGCAAGCTCCATTCCCCATATTCCGCACGGACATATCCCCGCGCAGATGCCACACCCGATGCAGACATCCGGATCGGAAATATATTCATAGTCTCCATTGTCTTTGTCTCTTCTGGATATGGCCCCTTCCGGACAGGATTCAAGGCACATATAGCAATCGCGACAGGTGCCACAGGAAATGCATCGGCCGCTTTCCTCCCTGGCATCGATAACCTGAAGCTGCCCGGTTTTTCTGGGGCGGAACAACTCTTTGCTGAGTCTTGTTTGCGGGATAACCTCGAGTTTGCGTCTCGGTATCAGGGGACGCCCGTTGAGAAGGTCGTGGCACTGATCCGCCGCCTCATGCCCATGACCGATGGCGTGGGTCAGAAGTCCTGGGCTGGTGGTATCGCCAATGGCAAAGACACTTTCCTCTCCGTTTACCTGCCAGCAGTCATTGACGTCCATCATGCCCCGTTCGCTTACCCATTCAGAAGGGACAAAAGAGAGATCCGGGCGTTCACCGATGGAGATAATAACCGCGTCGGCAGGTATAAGTTCACCATCCTTGGTGTGCAGACCCTGTGCCGAAATCCTTGCGGTATGTACCGGCCAGCGGATTTTTGCTCCCAGAGCGGTAACATGATCGATCTCTTTCTGATAAGCGGCCGGGCGCTGTACGTCGATGGCGGTCACATCTTCAGCTCCGGCTTTATATGCCCCCAGAACTACATCCATTCCCGCATTGCCGGCGCCGATAACCACAACTTTTCTGCCGATTTCGGGTTTCTCTCCGGCATTGATTTTTTTCAGAAAATCCAGACCTTTTATCAGGAGTTCATGCCCGGGGAATGGGATTACTACAGGATTATGTGCCCCGGTCGCAATGATTACCGCATCATGTTGTGAGCGTATCTGTTGGAACAGTTTTGCATCAACTTTGGTGTTGAGTCTGGTTTGCACACCCGTACTCAGAATGCGTTCAAGTTCTTTTTCCAGGATTTCCCCCGGGAGGCGATCGGTGGGGATTACCTGCCACAACTTTCCTCCAAGGTGTTTGTCAGCTTCATACACGGTCACTGCATGGCCTTTGAGGCGCAGTTGCCAGGCTGCGGAAAGGCCGCCGGGGCCGCCGCCGATAATGGCTATTGATTTACCTGTATCCGGAGCACACCGAGGTGCGTTGGCATTGAGGGAGAAGCGGCCGAGTTCCTTCATGGATACCGGGGAGTCGACAAAGCGCCGACTGCAGGAATCCATGCACAGATTGGGGCAGATCATGCCGCATACGCTCGCCGGGAAAGGGGAGTGGCGCAGCACCAGATCATGAGCTTCCTGCTCTTTACCTTCACGCAGAAGACGTAGCCTCTGTTGCGTAGGGATAAACGAAGGGCATGATGACTGACACGGGGCGGCAAATTCACGATTCATCCAGTGGGGGATTTTGAGCCGGTCTTCACCGGTATTAACCAGACCTGCCACGTGATTGTAATTATCATCTACTATATCCCCGAAAATTCCCCCTTTAACCCATTTCTCCATACGGAATTCGTGGATGCTGATACGCTCGTGGGCGCTGCGTTCTTCACAGGTTTTGGCGACAATTTTTTTCCACTCCTCCATATGGAGGAGTTGTTCCAGGAGTTCCTCGCGCTCAATGCGGGTTAAAAATTCCGGCATTCCCTGCTGCAGAAATTCCATGTCGGCCTGGTCGAGATCCAGGAGCCATACATCAGGGGATAGTCCTTCAACAGGGCCGCGAACATACACAGTGCCACCAACCATGCCCATACACGCGCGATCTCCGAGAATGGAGCGCGCATGCTCACAGTCAACGCCGCAGATTACCGCAGTGCCGCCGCCCATGAACTCAAACGAGAAGGATCCGGTATTCTTCAGAACCCACAGTTCCGGTTTCGGATACGCTGGATCGTGTTTCATGAGAGAGCCGCTGCGTGTTCCCACGCGTCCGGCAACATATATTTTCCCGCTCGCGGCGCAGTGGGCGGTGGTATCGCCGCTGTCGCCTTTGATGGTAAGGATGGCACCACTGTTGAGCCATCCGGCATCGGCCGGAGTTGAGCCTTCAACAGTTATTTCGGTGCCGTCAAGGCCAAAAGAACCCACCCGTTGGCCGGGGTTTTTAACCTTGAAACGTAGTGGGGTTCCGTCGGCGGTCCAGAGTGGTCCACCGATGTCATGATGCCCTGAGGAGAGAATTTCAAAGGCGGTTTCTCCGTCCTCCAGGGCGGCGTATATCTGTTGGAGCAACTCCTGCGTGGAGATGCGTTTATTGTTGCTGTCAAATGAATGTATTTTTACGGACATGTCTCTTCTCCCGTGGGTGTTTGCGTCATTACGTCTAACACACATATTGAATCTGAAGTCTGTCACCAACGGCTTTATCCATTGCCACCAGGGCATCAGCACGTCCAATAGGCAGCGAGGAGTTGCCTATCGGAGCCATCAGTTTTTTAAGTTCCTGATCCATCGCAAGGAAATAGTTGACAATATTCTCTGCTACCCGCTCAGGGTCGAGGCGGTGCGCCAGGGGAGAACTCTGGGTGGTGATTCCCGCAGGGCACAGCCCGGTGTTGCACGCATTGCAACGCCCCTGATCGTTGCCCACACATCCGGCCATCTGGAGGATCAGTTTTCCGGTGGAGATACCGTTGGCTCCCAGGCACATCATTTTGAATGCGTCCGCGGCCAGATCACCGGTTTTACCCAGCCCGCCGGCAGCCCACAGCGGAATCTGCCCCTGACGTCCCTGAGTAACTGCAGCCAGGTAGCAGTCCCGCAGTTTACTCACGATAGGGTGCCCGGTATGGTCGAGAGAAACCTCATGTGCTGCGGCGGTACCGCCGTCAATGCCATCGAGGAAAAAGCCACCGACAATATTGTAGGGATCGCGTACCAGGTTGTTGAATACCGATACGCTCGTGGCTGAAGCCGCCACCTTAATGGCCACCGGAACGCGAAACTTGAACGCCGCATTGAAGGAGAGGAACATCTTCTGCACGCTTTCCTCAATGGAGTACAATCCCTGGTGATTGGGAGGACTGAGAAGGTCGGTTTTGGGAACTCCGCGAATCGCCTGAATGTGCTCGGCCACCTTCTGAGCCTGGAGCAGACCGCCATCGCCGGGCTTGGCTCCCTGGCCGATTTTGATCATCACCCCGGCCGGATCTTCGGTCATATGCGGCATCGCTTTTATGATGCGGTTCCAACCGAAGTGTCCGGAGGCGATTTGCAGAATCATGTATTTCAGATATCTGCTCTTGAGCAGACGTTCGGGAACCCCACCTTCACCGGAGCCCATGCGCACCGGGAGACCGCATTCCTCATTAAGGTAGGCGACCGCCATGGCGACACCTTCCCACATCCGCCACGAGAGGGCGCCGATGGACATGTCCCCGATAATAATCGGGTAGATCCAGTTTACCGGTGGAGTTTTGCTGTTAGACACCAGTTTACCGTCTTCACCAACCGTGTAAGGAAGCTTTTCCACTGGCATTATGCGGCCGAAAGGGGCAAGCATGTCAAAGGTATGGCGCTGAGCATCCAGGCTCGGGTCCGTCATTTGAGAGATGCGTCCGACCCGAATCTGGTCCAGGGTGCGCGTACTTCCGGTGAGGTTTTTGCGCCCGCCGCGTTTGATCGAGTCACCACCGACACAGCGGGTAACTATGGGGTGGCGTGTGTCAGGGTTGCGTTGCGGGCGGATGGCATCATTCGGACACACTTTTTCGCATATGCCGCAGCCGCGGCAGTAGTTTTCCAGCGAGTTAACCTGTTTGATAACCGGAACCGCGGAAAAACGCACTTTGGGATCAGGCAGTTCTCCTTCGGAAAAAACCATGCGCCGTTTTTCAATCTTGCATTCTATGGCCTGAAACGAACACGCGGCGACACAGGAGCCGCACAGGGTACAGCGGCTGGCGTTGTATATAATCTTCCACGGCAGATCAGTGGGAGTGGTGGTGTGAATTTTTACTGCTTCCATCGTATAACCTCCAGACTGTCGTCAATCATTACTATCTCGCGCTCATCGGGATAGATGTCGGTATTCCAGTCGCGTTCGGGAAGAATCTCGTTGATACCGCATACTTCGGATGAAATGGCGACAGTATCCTGTGTGCGTCCGATAACTACAGGGCGCAACTTTTTGGCATCGCAACAAGTGAACATGGTGTTGTCGGGTAGAAGGCCGATGATGGTGTTAGGGCCGTTGATTTCCAGGTTGGCCAGTGATTGACGGATTGCGCGCAGCTGCTCTGAATCTTCGCGCTTTTGAAGATCTTCAAAGGGTAAAGGGGTAATTACATGCTTGTAATAGGGCAGAGGCCATCCGAGCTGGCGGTGAACATAGTGCAGCGAATAGAGAAAACACTGTGAATCTGATTCAAATCCTATATAGCCGCGGTGCAGCTTGCTCTGCATCTCTTTGTTCTTCTGGTAGAAGGTATTTTCACCGTTGGCGAGTACAGTATACCCCTGCAGAAAAAACGGATGTGCTGCATAGCGTACGATGTCGTAGTTGGTATTCTGGCGGCACTGCGCAGTGATGATACGTGCGGTAAAGTTGTCATCTTCTTCCCACAGGTTGAAGAACTTTCCGATATCGTGGGGATTACCGATCTCTTTTAAGGTCACTACATCAGGCCAGAACGAGTACACATATCCCAGATCCTCCGGTTCGAGTGCAGCGCGGATCTGGAGGCGTAAATCGAGAAGTAATTCCTCTTTTTCCTTCTGATCGGCATACTTGAGGCGGCGCGGGTAGGAGAAGGTTTCAAATACGTAGTTGGGCATGGTGATGATGTCCAGTTCTTCGCTCGGAAAGGTCTCCGGAACCCACTGCATTACCCTGCGAAACCCAGCTTCGTGAAGTATATCTTCCGCCCTCTTCAACCCTTCATCAGTGCATGCCATCGAGAGAGTGGGCTGATCCTTGTAATCTTCAAAGATCCCCCCCAGGTCCTGCATCACCATGGCAAACCCGGAGTTGTCGTGCTCTTTCTGCTGCGATTGCATCAGTTGCAGCGCTCTACACGGATGAATATAGTTCCGGTCTTTTATCGCTCCTATACGGCACATGATTTGTTCCTCCATAGAATGATTTACTTGCAGCTATGGAGTATAGTCAAATTGCGTGCCATAAATTTAGATAGAAAATATATCCTCGTAAACACCTGGAACATCAGAGAATTATTCAGTAAAAATATTTATCCATATGCATAAGATCGTAGTTTGCTGTTTAAAGAGTACTCGGTGTGTATATATGTGTAGGTATAAAGCGGATAACAGGTGGTCGGAAAGCGGGAGTAGAATAAGTGGTAGCGCCCGGCTGGTTTGTGAACGGCAGGGCGCTGATGGAGTAAGGGGGGGGGATGTCAGATTTCACTCTTCTGGTAGCAGATCAGACGTTGCTCGACGATATCGGATTGGAGATATATGTTTTCATCCTTGAGGTTGAATACCCGTACCACTTTTTTATATTCGGTGCTTGCGGGCATGATTCCTTCAAAGGTGTCGGCGAAGGCAAAGAGTTTGTCGTAGTTTACTGTGCAATTGTTTCGCTCAGGATACAGGGCAAGATAAAAGATGTCGCTTTCCACCAGATCCTGAAAGAAGTGCGACCCGTATGAAAGTTCAGGCATGAGGCCTTCGCTTTCAAAAGCTACTTCACCTACTGCGACCATATTGTTGATCTCGTTAAACGCAATAGGCACGCCCAGTGATGGGGTGGAGGTGCCCCAGCGCCCCGGTCCGAGGAGGAGGGTTTTATTCTCCTCGCGATCCGCAATGCGTTTGTTGAGGCGCCCGACCAGACGGGCTACTTCGTATTTCTTGGGAATGCTCAGCTGGGCATACTCATCCGGATCAACCCAGATGATCCAGCGCAGGTGCTGGGATATATTCCCCCCCATAAAATGTCCTTCAGTGTTGAAGACAATCTTTTCATCCTCAATCTTTTCCGGCAGAGGGCCCAGAGTCTGAATCCCTTTGGTCTGCAGGGGGCGGCATTGCACCAGGCCCAGATGCATGTTGTCGTCACTGTCGATGTTTCCGGTAAATTCGATGTCAACCGGATAGTCGTATGCTTCCTCCAGGGTTTTGAGGGCGCGCCGCATCATAGAGCAGAAATCGGTCTGGGTGAGAAGGCGCTCAAAGGTGAGCAGCCAGATATCCTCCTTTTTAAGGGTGCGACTGCGCAACAGCTCACTGGTTTCGTGATCACGTACTCCGTAGATGGCCCAGGGCAGGTCTTTGTGTTCGCGGGAAAGGCGCAGAATGGATGCCGTTTCAACCGCATTTTCCTGCAGATTGAGGATGTCTGCATCCCGCTGGGAGAAGCGCCGCACATCTTCGACCCCTTTGTGGGGACGTTTCATGGGGGCGTCCAGGGCAACGGTACAGGGATAGTCTCCCTCAACGCGGTCTACTGCCCTGGTTCCGAGACCCATGACCAGACGCAGCATTCCCGCCTCAGGATCCATCTGCTTATCCCATACAAAGCTGTTGTAGGATACTCCCACCCCCGCGATTTCGGGGAAGTAGTACTGCCCGTGATAGCCGCCGGATACGCGCTGGATCAGCAGCGCCATCTGCTCATCGCGTTGTTCCAGCCCGCGCTGAAGTCTGTATGCCAGGGCTTCTTCGCTCATGGCGCTGGAAAATATCCTGCGAATATACTGTTCCAGAGCTTCCAGGCGTTCTTCCGGAGAGCCCTGATTTGTGCAGAAAAAACTGTCGTATTTGCCCGCAAAGGCGTTGCCGAATCCATCCTCAAGCAGGGAACTGGAGCGCACTATAATGGGATATTGCCCGAAGTAGTCAAGCACCCGGCGCAGGCTGTCGCGAATCGGTTCGGGAAAATGTCCCTCAAGCATATTTTTCTGCAGGATCGCTCCGGCACTGTAATAGGTTTCCGGTTTCTTCTGTTCCATGAACAGTTTCCACCACCCGTTATGCACAATGTAGGAATAGTAAACATTGGAGCCGATGTAGAACGAATCATGCGGCTCGAGGTGTTTGCTCCAGTTGAACCCCTCATCCTTAAGAAGAATGTTGTTGGCTAAAAGCATTCCCACAGCTTTGCCACCGATATAGCCTGTACCCACCACACGTGATTTGATGTGGAGCAGATCTTCGAGACTGAAATAGCGGTAAGCCAGATCGAGGATGCGTTCTTCACGTCCGATCATGTGCCGGCAGATGTGTACCACCATTTTGTGCTTTTCTTCCGCGCTGGCATCGCCTGCAGCCATCTCCTCGGCCTGAAGAAAGAGCTGGTGCCAGTGATCGATATGCCGGGTGCTGTTTTCTTCGCTGGGGATAATGGCACTCAGAAGGCGGGTGGCTTCATAGCTGTTGTTCACAGGGACATAGTCGCCATTTTTAAGATGATGGGGGAGAAACATGGTCGGCGAGTAGCGCTCCCAGGCTTTCTGCGGCTGGATATACATCTCGTCGTTGTAGTTGAAGACGCTAACCAGCACTTGCGTGGTTTTACGGATTCTGTCAATGGTTTTAAAGGAGTGGTGATTGCGGATCAGGGCGAAATACGCCACGGTATCGAGCTCGTACAGGTAAGGGCATGTGATCCAGAAAAAGTTACCCACCATGAAATCGGTGGTCCAGGCCAGGAGCAGGTCAGAGAGGGAGTCGAAGACGTAAAATACCTCTTTTCCCTCCTCGGTGATGATGTCGTAAATGGAGGCGGCAAAGGTTTCAAACCCCGCGCGTGGGTCAAGTTCATAGCATTTGATCTCTTCGCTCTGTTCCAGCAGGGGATCGTGCTGACCGAAGCGCATGTAGACCACGCGACGCTTGTCTTCCAGGGCTTTTTTCACAAATGAATCGACCAGGCGGCGATAGTCGTCAATGCTGTCCACTTTCCATACAACGTTATCACCGATACGCAGTTGATCCAAAACCTTGTCAAGGCTTGTGTTGCCTGTAGAGACGCGGGCGGGGGAATCCATAGTATTATCCTCCTTTAAGGCAGTCGCAGTTGTGATAAGCATGTTACTGCATATAAGGCTGTTGCGGCATAAAAAAACAGACCACACCTTGGCAGGCGGGTCTGTTTTTTATGCGTTGATCATATTAACTACGCTGATCTTTAGATAAGTCCAAGGGCAACCATCGCTTTGGCAACCTTGGTGAAGCCGGCGATATTAGCACCGTTTACATAGTTGCCCGGAGTGCCGTACTCTTCCGCAGTTTCGTAGCAGATCTTGTGAATGCGGCGCATGATCTGTTGCAGACGCTCTTCGGTATATTCAAAGTCCCATGAATCACGGCTGGCGTTCTGCTGCATTTCCAGAGCGCTGGTGGCAACCCCGCCGGCATTGGCGGCTTTGCCCGGCCCGTAGGCGATCTTGGCATCGAGGAAGACCCGGATTCCCTCAGGGGTGGTGGGCATGTTTGCCCCTTCTCCCACGGCGATACAGCCGTTCTTGACCAGCATGGTGGCATCCTTGCCGTTGATTTCATTCTGAGTAGCCGAAGGCATGGCCACATCACAGGGAAGCTCCCAGATGTTGCCCTTGGCCACGTATTTGGCTTCCGGATAGTAGTTGAGATAGTCCTTGATGCGACGGCGCTCAATCTCTTTAATGCGTTGTACCAGCTCCAGATCAATCCCCTGCTCATGGTAGACGTAGCCACCGGAATCAGAACAGGCAACAACTTTACCGCCGAGCTGGTGAATTTTTTCTATGGTATAGATGGCAACGTTACCGCTGCCGGATACGATACACTTTTTCCCTTCGAGGGAATCATTGCGGTATTTAAGCATCTCGGCAACAAAGAACACTGCGCCGTAACCGGTGGCTTCAGTGCGCACCAGAGAGCCGCCCCAGTCAAGCCCCTTGCCGGTAAGGACGCCGGACTCCCAGCGATTGGTAATACGCTTGTACTGACCGAAGAGATACCCGATTTCACGTCCGCTTACGCCGATATCTCCGGCAGGAACGTCAGTGTGCTCGCCGATATGGCGATAGAGCTCAGTCATGAAGCTCTGGCAGAATCGCATGATTTCGTTGTCGGACTTCCCTTTGGGATCGAAATCGGAGCCACCTTTGGCGCCACCGATGGGCAGGCCGGTGAGGGCATTTTTGAAGATCTGTTCAAAGCCGAGAAACTTTACTATGCCCAGATAGACAGAAGGGTGGAAACGCAGCCCGCCTTTATAGGGGCCAAGGGCGCTGTTGAATTCAACCCTGAAGCCCCTGTTGATCTGGACATTGCCATTGTCGTCCAGCCAGGGGACACGGAAAATAACCTGACGCTCAGGCTCGCAGATGCGCTCGATAATGCGGTGGTCGGCGAATTCAGGATGTTTTACCAGTACGGGCCCCAGAGATTCGAGCACCTCAAGTACCGCCTGGTGGAACTCGTTCTCACCGGGGTTACGGTTCAGAACTTCCTGATAGATAGGTTTGATTTTTTCGTCAAGTTGAATTCCCATTGTTCTTCTCCTGGTAGATATAGATTCATGTTTAATGGTTTTGCGGCCTGCACGCTAAACATGCCCATCTGATTCAAGGATGATGCCAAAAAATAGTAATATTTGCTGGGAGGCCGATTTAAAGGCGATTTTTTTACAGGAAGAAAGATTTTCTGAGTCGGAATACAGATGCGGGGTCAGAATGATTTAAATCCACCAATCTGAAGTGTGTTTTTGAGTAACTCGGAGTGTTGGTGGCGCCCATAGTTGGAAGCCCGGAAAAGCCTGGCAGAGTCAGCGCCACAGGGTATGAGAAAGGCACCATGTACAGTGGTGATGATGGAGAAATCCCACCAGGAACGCAATGGCGCTCCTGGTGGAGTAAAAGATATTATTTCAGGTCTACGCGATTGAAAAAGTTGTAGAACTCGTTTTCAGTTGACAAAATAAGACTGTTGTTACTGCCCACAGCTTTTTCATATGCGTCCAGAGATCGGATAAAGTTGTAGAACTCCGGTTCCTGGTTGAAGGCCTCGGCATAGATGGAAGCCGCTCTGGCATCAGCCTGACCTTTGATCTGCACTGCCTTCTGATATGCTTCCGACTCTATCTGTTTGAGTTCTTTGCGCATTTGTCCCAGAATGTCGGCTTTTTCTCCTTCACCTTCGGAGCGGTACTCGGCCGCTACCTTTTTGCGCTCGGAGATCATGCGCTCGAAAACACGTTGCCGTACCTGATCCACATAGTTAATCCTCTTGATCTTGACATCTATGAGTTCAATGCCGTATTCGGGCACGCTCTGGCGCGCGTTCTGAAGAACATAGTCCATGATTTTGTCCCGCCCAATGGACTTGCCTTCATCCTCTTCAACCTCTTCGAATTCCTCTTCAGTAATGCTCAGATCTCCCTCGTAATCAACGCTGCGCACCACATCTACAAGGCGGTGGGCGGAGATCTGATCACGCACGACCGAGTCGATAATATCGTCCAGACGGCTGTGTGCGTTCTGCAAGGTGGCTACGGAAGTATAGAAGCGCAAGGGATCATCAATGCGCCAGCGTGCAGTGGTATCCACCCAGATATATTTTTTATCACTGGTGGGGATCTGATTCGGATCCGCGTCCCAGTTGAGGATGCGATTGGAAAAGGTATGTACGTCCTGGATGAAAGGTATTTTTATATGCAGTCCGGCATGGCGCACGTTGCCCACTGGTTTCCCGAACTGGGTTACAATAGCCTGTTCAGCTTCGGTGACGATAAAAAAGGAGTTTGCCCCCAGAAGTAAGACAAGAATAAGTGTCGGGAGAATAATTTTTTTCATCTTCCACCTCCGTTACTGAGCAGGCCCTTGCCTAATGGAAGCAGGGGGGCTATTCCGCTCGCATCCTTATCCAGAACATATATCTGCTCCACTCTGGGTAATATCTGCTCCATCTTCTCCAGGTAGAGGCGTTTTTTGGTTACTTGCGGTGCTTTCCTGTATTCGGCAAGCAGGTCTTTAAAGCGTTGAACTTCACCCTCGGCATGATTAATTCGTTCCATGGCGTAACCTTCGGCTTCAAGGATTTTACTCCGTGCGATGCCGCGCGCTTTAGGAACCTCACGATTGTACTGTTCGCGTGCCTGGAAGATAAGGCTTTCGCGCTGTTGCTCCGCTTCATTGACTTCGTTGAATGCGCTGCGCACTTCCTTTGGCGGATTAACGTCCTGAAATTTAACTGTTACGATACGTACCCCGACATCGTATTCATCCAGGGTGTTCTGCAGGCTTTTCTGTACCTGAAAAGCGAGGGTTTCACGTTCGGTGGTGAGAACGTCGGTAACCATGGAGTTTCCGATTACAGTGCGCAGTATCGCTTCAGACAGATCTCTGATGGTCGCGGTGGGATCGGCAACATTAAACAGATATTTGACCGGGTCAAGGATCTGATACTGTACGATCCACTCCAGATCCGTGACATTCAGATCCCCGGTGAGAATGAGGGATTCGTCACTGTAGTCGCGCTCGCTGTAACTCGAGCGCACATCGGCCTTCAGAGTACGAAAACCGAACTCTTCTTTTAGAACGCGTCCGGTCTTGACCTTAATCACCTCATCAATGCCAAATGGAAGCTTGAAATGCAATCCCGGCCCGACCGTGCCGGTGGATTTCCCCAGACGCAGGACTACTCCGGTTTCTTCGGTTTCCACCTTGTAGAACGCACTCTGGGCGCCAAAGACGAGAACTAGGGCGACAATTACCCCCAGAACGATCTTTTTGGGTGGGCCACCTTTGCCGCCTTTGCTTTTGATTTTTTTGATGATGGTTTCCAGCGCCTGCTCCAGGGGATCGGGGTGTGGTTGCCAGGGGTTTTGTGACATGCAGTTCTCCTGTATGTGATTAAAAGATTCTCGATGCCTGCTCTCTTGATGTGGAGGCGCCGGTTATCCTGCTTCGCCGGTTACCCGACCTCATTGTATATGCGTTTTCTGAATGTAGCTCCCAGATCAAGGGCAATGCGCTCACATGCCTCGATGTCCACTCCCGGAACGGTTACCGCTGAAGCGATCACTTCGGGGATGTATATGCCTGCCTGGCGAATAAATTCCTTTACTCCGGCATAACCTTCGGTGCCGAAACGGGAGCGGCACAGACGCTGATATTCCTCTGCACTCGACGCATTAAGGGAAACAGAGATGGAGTCAACCAGACCTTCGAGTTCGGGGAGGATATTGCGCCCATGCACCAGGTTGGCCTGTCCATCAGTATTTATCCGTACCTTTACTCCGTGTTGTTTCAGCCAACGCGCCACCTCAATTACGCAATCGAGGCGCAGCAGCGGTTCCCCGTAGCCGCAGAATACCACCTCTTCATATGCCTTCGGATCACCGATGGCGTCAATGATCTCCTGCGCATCCGGTTCGTGCTCGAGTTTGAGTTGATGTCCCTTGACCTTGAAATCCTGAAATTTGGTGCAGAAGGTGCAGCTGTTGGTGCAGCGATTGGTGATATTCAGATACAGCGAATTGCGGATGCGGTATGCAATTTTGGTTGCCTGATCCACCTGTCCCACCCCGAAGAGCTCAAACGCATTCAGGCTGGTAATGCGGGCGATATCGTGAAGGGTCAGACCGCGCAGTTCCGCAACCATTTGAGCGCTTTCCACCACATATGCGGGTTCATTGCGCTTGCCCCGTTTTGATTGCGGTGCCATATACGGGCAGTCGGTTTCCAGAAGGAGGCGCTCCAGAGGCATAGTGCGGATCACCTCGCGCAGCCCATCATTTTTCTGATAGGTGATGTTGGGGGTGAAGGAGAGGTAAAACCCCATATTCAGGCACTCATTCGCCATCTCTACATCGCCGCTGAAACAGTGGAGTACCCCTCCGGCCTTATGCGCGTCCTCTTCCCGCATGATCTGAAGGATATCATCATGGGCATCGCGGTCGTGGATCACCAGGGGCTTGCCGCATGCGATGCTCAGTCTTATCTGGCACCGGAAGGCATCCTGCTGCGCCTCATGCGGAGAGCGGTTGCGGAAGTAGTCGAGGCCGGTTTCTCCGATGGCAACTACCTTTGGATCCCGGGCGAGGATGCGCAAATGCTCTTCAACTTCGGGGGTAAGGCCAGGGGCGTCGTGAGGGTGAACGCCTACTGTGGCATATATATGCGGATATCTGTGTGCGAGTTCCACGCTCGCTTCGGAGCTGGACAGGTCGCATCCGACGGTGATGATGGTCTGTACTCCTGCGGTGGCGGCACGCTCAAGAACTTCTTCCAGGTCCTGACTGAATCTGTCCCCATCAAGGTGTGCATGGGTATCGACCAGAGCCGGTTGTTTGGTGGGCATAACTGTAAGTACTCCGTGGTTTAAATACAAAACCGGGCGCAACAGGCGCCCGGATCTTGGTGTGCGAATATTTCTGCTCAGTGCGGCTCGATACGCGGGAATAACGGTGGTGCTTTTTTAATATTGGTCCCCGGTTGCATCAGTCCCCATGTGCTCAGGTTTTCAAGGCCTTCTTCTCCACTCAGACCCAGGGTCTCCTTGATCTTGTCTCCGGTTTCAGGCATGAAGGGTTCAATGCTCAGGCCCACCAGACGGATAGCCTCGATAAGGTTGTACATTACCGTTCCCAGGCGCTCGCGCTGACTTTCATCCTTGGCCAGGGTCCAGGGCGCGTTGGTGTCGATGTAGCGGTTCCCGGCACTGATAATCTCCCAGATACTCATCAGAGCTTTGTTAAAAGCGAGATCATCCATATGCTGATCCACCGCCTGCATACGCTCTTTACACAATTCAATCAGATCTTCATCCACATCTGCAGGTTTATCCTGTGCCTGGGGTAGAACTCCGTCGAAATACTTGCTCACCATGGCAGTACAGCGGCTTAGCAGATTGCCCAGGTCATTGGCCAGATCCGAGTTGATGCGGTTTACCAGTGAAGAGTGGGAAAAGTCGCCGTCGAGACCGAAGGGAACCTCACGCAGGAGGAAATAGCGGATGGGGTCAATACCGTATTTCTCCACCAGCATGTTGGGTTCCACCACATTCTGCATGCTCTTGCTCATCTTCTTGCCTTCCACGGTCCACCAGCCGTGGGCAAAGACCTTTTTCGGCAATGGCAGTCCCGCGGCCATGAGGAAAGTGGGCCAGTACACGGTGTGGAAACGCAGGATATCCTTGCCGATTACATGGACATCGGCGGGCCAGAATTTAGCAAAATTCCCCTTTTCATCGTCGGGGTATCCCAGGGCGGTAATGTAGTTGCTCAGGGCATCAAACCACACGTAAAGTACATGCTTTTCATCATCTGGAACCTTGATTCCCCAGGAAAAGCTGGTGCGGGAGATAGAGAGATCACGCAGCCCCTCGCGCACAAAGCTCAGTACCTCATTGCGGCGTGAACGCGGCTGGATGAAATTCGGATTATTTTCGATATGCTCAAGTAATTGTTCCTGGTATTTACTCATGCGGAAGAAATACGATTCTTCCCTGAGTTTTTCCGTGGGGCGCCCACAGTCAGGGCAGCAGCCGTCAATCAGATTGGTCTCAGTCCAGAAAGTTTCGCACGGAGTGCAGTACCAATCCTCGTAGGTGCCGAGGTAGATGTCACCCTGATCCTTGAGCTGGCGGAACATTTTCTGCACCCCCTTGGCATGGCGCTGCTGGGTGGTGCGGATGAAATCGGTATTCTCGATATTGAGCTTTTCCCATAGTGCCTGAAAACGTGGCATGACGCGATCTGCAAGTTCGATAGGGGTCTCCCCGTTGGCCAGCGCCGCTTTCTCCACCTTCTGTCCGTGTTCATCGGTACCGGTGAGGAAAAAAACATCAAACCCACGGGAACGCTTGTAGCGCGCCAGAACATCGCATGCCAGGGTAGTGTAGGCATGGCCGATATGGGGTACATCGTTGACATAGTAGATAGGGGTGGTGATGTAAAATGTATTCTGCATGCGAACTCCTGCTATGTTTTCGGCTTTGGTGTGGGCCTGCGTTTGTTGCGCCGCCGCGGGGGGCGGCGCTTGCGGTTTTTCTGCTCCTGAGAGGCATCTGCTTTATCGGGTGGAGGCGAAGTGCTCTCCGCATTTGCAGCAGGTGCCGGTGATGGAGTTTTGTTTTTATCCTGCGCTGGATCCTTACCCTGTTTTGAAGGTGGACGTTGCTTTTGTCGGTTTCGTCTTGAGCCGGACCTGTTTTTCTTTCCATCCGGCGCAGACGCTTTGCTTTTATGCTCTGTTTTATCCTGGCGTGATTCATCCCGCGCGGGCTCTGGCTGAGAGGCTTTGGTGTGCGCACTGATCCGATTTGAACCCGCAGAGGATTTTCTCTCCCCGGCTTTCTTGCCGGATACTGATGTGCTCTCCGGGGGCTCCGGTTTCGTTTCTTTTGCCGGGGCATTCTTATCCCGGTTGAGGACGTCAATGGGGACTTCGGTATTTCGTCCCTCCAGGCGCAGAGTAACAGTCTGAGCAAGGACATTGACTGCGCTGACCGTAGCCTCATGGCCCTCATATTGAACCTTGCGCCCGACCTTCGGGAGTTTTCTAGCCATGCTGCAATAGGTTTCGTATTCATACCCCAGGCAGCACAACAGGCGACCACACTGACCGGATATTTTGCTCGGATTCAGAGCCAGGCCCTGTTGTTTGGCCATTTTGACCGAAACCGGCTGGAATTCAGTAATAAAGGTTGAGCAGCACAACTCACGCCCGCAGATTCCCAGGCCGCCAATGAGCTTGGCTTCGTCGCGCACCCCGATCTGGCGCATTTCGATGCGGGTGTGAAAATGGTGAGCCAGGTCTTTGACCAGTTCGCGAAAATCGATGCGGTTTTCAGCTGTAAAATGAAACAGAATCTTGGAACCATCAAACAGGTAGTCGGCTTTTACCAGGTTCATGGGCAGGTTGCGCTTCTTTATGCGTTCAACACAGAATGCAAAGGCCTCTTCCTCTTTGGCGCGGCTGATACGGGCCATGTTGGTATCGGCCTCGGTAGCCAGGCGCAGCACCTTTTTCAGTTCGTGCGGGCGCTTGCCGATGTCAATCAGAGCGCGCGGAGCACGAACCACGATGCCCAACGCGCGTCCGCGGCTGGTTTCAACTACAACCTGATCCTGACATTTGAGTTCAATGCCATTGGTGTCGAAATCGTATTGTTTGCCCGCATTGCGGAACTTAACCGTGACGACGATGGTTTCTCTGCCCGCACTCTGCGCGTCTCTACCGCTTTCAGGTCTGGATTCATCCTGTTTGTTTTCTGAGGTGGTCAGGGTGTCAGGATGCGTATTATTCGATTTTTCAGATTCGTTGTTCTGCATATATAAAGTCAATATCGAGTAGTTAAAGTATCAGTTGAAAAAAACAGCGTAACCTGGCATCTAAGCAGTGTATTTCAGATATGTACGCCAAGTCTGAGATGGGGATGTCCAGCCAGACAGGTCGGCCAGGATATGCCGAGTAATTTCACTATGGTAACGTATTCCCTCGCTGCAGGCAATGCTATGTTGTCCATTTCCGCACTGCTCAACTTTTCTTGTATGTCACCTGGTGGATCAGACGCGAGAGAAGCCATTCCATGGCTAAAAGCGGGTTTACATTGTGTTGCAGGCAGGTGCGGCAATGTAGAATTGCCTCAAGTCCGGCTGAAACGCTGGCAGGGGTGGAACGTGAGCTCAGGTCGTGCAGTTCCTCCTCCAGATCGGTGTTGACCAGTAGCGATCCTGAGGCGCGTGACACCAGGATGAACAGATCCCGATAACAACTTATGAGAATATCCGTTACCGCTTCAGCATAATCCCTGTCCGGGGCCATGCTGGAAGCTAACTCGAACATGGGCAGTACGGAGGCCGGTTTCAAGCGGCAGAGGGCGATAAACAGTTCGCGGCGGGTGTTGAGATAAAAATCCCTGTCCGCACCAAAGGCTTTGCTCAGGCTTCCCTGTGCCAACGCCGCAAGGATGTTGCGCTCTGTTTTGTCATCTATCTGGGCGCGCAGTACCTTTTCAATCTCTGTATGGCTCAAGCGCGAAAACGGCAGGGTCTGGCATCTGGAGCGTACCGTGTCTGGCAGAGCATCCGGATGTGCACTGAGCAGGACGAAAATCGTATTGTCAGGCGGCTCCTCCAGAGTCTTTAAAAGGGCGTTGGCAGCACCCGGGTGCATGCGCTCTGCCTGATCCATAAGTACAAAATGGCGTGGCGCTTCAAGAGGGCGGAATGAGAGATTTTTCTGCAGGGTTCTGATCTGCTCGATTTTGATGAACTGTCCTTCGGGTTCGAGCAGGTGCAGATCTGGATGGTTGTTGTGGTCGATACGGCGACATGGATTGCAGTGTCCGCACCCGGTGCCTTCCAGGCAGAATATCAGGCGCGCGAGAGCCAGCGCCATCAGGCGTTTGCCAATTCCTTCGATGCCGCTGAAAAGGTAGGCGTGAGCGAGTTTGTTATGCGTAAAGGCGTGGCGCAGAAGTTTTTTCTGTTGTTCGTGTCCTATGATATCTGCAAATGTCATGGTCTGTGGCTGCTTTTGCTTCTCAGATGTTCTCTGACCAGGGCGAGTATGCGCGCCGCGACCACTTCAGGGGAAGCATCGGCGGCAACGCGTTTGATCCGCTGCGGATATTGTCGTTGCAGTTGGGCATATCCGACCTGAACCCGGGCATGAAATTGCATGGATTCCTGATCAAAACGTGCTTCAGTGCTTGTTTGCTGCGTTTTATTGCGCTCCAGAGCGCGTTTAACACCGACTTCAACCGGCAGATCCAGCCATAGGGTCAGCCCCGGTTCTATGCCGGCGCAGGCCAGATGTGCAAGAGCGTCGATGGTTTTGTGTCCCAGGCCGCGCCCATACCCCTGATATGCCATGGTTGCATCGGTGAAGCGATCGCATATTACCACCTTGCCATGCATCAGAGCCGGGCGGATTACTTCTTCAACATGTTGTGCCCGGGCCGCGGCGTACAGAAGTAATTCGGTGGTGGGAACCATCTCAGTGTTGCATGGGTCCAGCAGAATAGAGCGGATTTTGTCTGCAATAGCGCAGCCACCGGGTTCGCGGGTAAGCAGGATGGGTATATGTTCAGCTTTAAGCGCCTGCTCCAAAAGGCGGATCTGGGTGGTTTTTCCGCACCCTTCGATCCCTTCAATACTGATGAAATTATGCATTATAGATGGCCGTAATTATTGGTCAGAAATCGGGTTGTGTTCAAGTATTCTCCCATGGACGATGCCTGAAGGGAAGGTTCATTATAGGTTCCATAGCAGATGAATCAAGGTGAAAATAATCCGGTGCGGAAGGAAATGAGGCGCAAGTGTAGCGCACAAATAGGGCATGGTGTATGTTTTTCTGATGCGTTATGCTTTCGGTCAGGGTATGGTTAGGGTTTATGTGAAAAATACAGATTCATTTTAAGCGGAATGTTTTTATGAATAATTTTACTCCATCTGCTTCTTCAGCAGAAGATCCCCGCCTCGCTTCGTTAGAGAAGAGACTGGGATATACGTTTACCCACACAGGACTGCTCCATAAAGCTCTGATACATAAATCTTTTGCCAACGAAAAACTCGGCGATCCGGCGGAATCAAATGAGCGCCTGGAGTTTCTCGGAGATGCAGTGCTTGATCTGGTCATAGCCAGGCATCTGTTTACCATGTATCCGGATCTGCCGGAAGGGGAGTTGTCGCGCGTGCGCTCCGAACTCGTGAGCGCACGCGCTCTGGCGATGATGGCGCGTTCCCTTATGCTTGGAGACTGTCTGCAACTCGGGCGCGGAGAGGAATCCAGCGGTGGCAGAGACAAGGACAACATTCTTGCGGATGCAATTGAAGCGGTATTCGGAGCGGTGTTTCTCGACTCCGGCCTGGATGAAGCCGGAGAAGTTATTATCGGTTTGCTTGATGATGACGTAATTACTTTTGTCCAGCGCGAATCGCATGATTTCAAAACCCGCCTTCAAGAGGAGGCACAGGCACGTTTCGGCACTGGGCCGGAATATGTATTATATGATCAGAGCGGCCCCGATCATGACCGGATATACAAGATTGAAGTACAGTGCGATGGCCGGGAACTCGGGCGCGGGAGCGGCAAAAGTAAAAAGGCGGCGCAACAACTTGCCGCACGTGCAGCGCTGAAAAAATTAGCCGTTGAAGATAAATCTGAACAGGAGAGTAGCACCGGATATGTCAAGTAACAGCGAACAGCATGACTTCCATTGCGGTTTTGTTTCCATTGTCGGACGCCCGAATGTAGGCAAGTCAACCCTGCTGAATAAAATTCTGGGGCAGAAAATAGCCATCACCGCCAATAAACCCCAGACCACGAGAAACCGCGTCCTGGGGATTCGTACCACAGATACCGCCCAGACCCTCTTTCTCGACACGCCTGGAATCCATAAAGCGCGTGGGAAACTCAACCAGTACATGGTGGATCAGGCATTGTCCGCATGTAGCGGGGTGGATGTGGTCCTGCTGGTTACTGACGCCACCCAGACGGGAAACAGTGATGATTTTATCCTGCAGATTCTGGCTAAAAACAATATCCCGGTGGTTCTGCTTATCAACAAAATTGATTGTATTGAAAAAACCGACCTCCTTCCTCTAATAGCAAATTACAATAATGCCTTCGATTTTGCTGCGATTATTCCCATCTGCGCTGAAGATGGCAGTGGTGTTGAGGATATGCTGGATCAGGTGGAAAAAATGCTGCCGCCTGGCCCCATGCTCTATCCCGAGGATGCGGTCACTGATCTACCGGAGCGTTTTATTGTGGCGGAAATGATTCGCGAAAAGGTGCTGCGTCGCACCCGCCAGGAACTTCCTTACGGGGTTGCAGTGGAGGTGGAGAGTTTTACCGAACGCGCGCGGGATGGATTGATTTCCATTCAGGCGGTTATCTATGTCGGGCGCGACGCGCATAAGCGCATCCTGGTAGGGAAGGGCGGGAGTATGATTCGCACTCTGGGTACCGATGCGCGCCATGAAATCGAACGTTTCCTGGATACAAAAGTGTACCTGGAGCTGTTTGTAAAGGTAAAGAAAAACTGGATGGAATCAGAGCGCGCGCTGCGGGAACTGGGCTACAGTTAAAGGTTATACGTGCGTTGCCTTCGGTTGCCGGCGCACTGAGTCCCCCTTCGTATTTAAGCCAAAAGAAAGAGTACATGTCATGTCTGTAGTAGCCATTGTCGGGCGCCCGAATGTGGGAAAATCGACCCTGTTTAACCGTATTCTGGGGCAGCGCAAAGCCATTGTGGAGGATTTCCCAGGAGTTACGCGCGATCGTAATTATGCAGAGGTTAGCCGGTTCAATAAACCGTTCACCCTCATCGATACCGGTGGATTTGAGCCTGAGAGCAGAGATCGGATGCTGACCCAGATGCGGGAACAGTCACAGCTCGCTATCGAAGAGGCCGATATTATCCTGTTTCTTCTCGATGGGCGTGAAGGCCTGACATCAGCAGATCAGGAAGTGGCACAGATGCTGCGCCGTGTGGATAAGCCCGTTCTGTATGTGGTGAATAAAGTTGATGGCCCGAAGCAGGAGGAGGAAGCCTGCGAGTTCTATTCTCTGGGGATTGAAACATTCTTTCCTGTCTCGGCTGAACATGGGCGTGGAGTCAGTGATCTGAACGCGGCCATACAGGATCTGCTCCCGGAGCAGAAGAGCAATGAAAAGGAAGAAGGAGAAATTCGCCTCGCGGTGATCGGGCGCCCCAATGTAGGCAAATCTTCGATTGTCAATCGTATGCTCGGCTATGAACGCGTGGTTGCCAACCCTACGGCAGGTACCACGCGTGACAGTATCGATACCCCTTTTACCTACAATAAACAGAAATATCTTCTTATCGACACTGCAGGGATCCGCCGCCGCGGGCGCGTGAGTCAGAAACTGGAGAAATACTCCATCGTGCATGCCCTTAAGGGCATGGATCGCGCCCATGTGGTGATGTTGGTTATTGATGCCGAGGCTGGGATTACCGACCAGGACATTACCATAGCCGGATACGCTTACGATAAAGGCCGCGCCATCGTCCTGGTGGTAAATAAATGGGATGCGATTGAAAAGGATACCCATACGGTAAACCGCTTTACCGAAGAGATCCGGAGAAAATTCAAATTTTTAAGTTTTGCCCCTATCATGTTTGTTTCCGCTCTTAGCGGACAGCGAATTGCTAAAATCATGGGAACGGTTGCTGAGGTTGCGTATCAGTTCAATCGCAAGATCAGCACCTCGGAACTCAACAAAGTACTTCAGGCGGCGGAACAGGCTCATCAGCCTGCCATGTATCACGGCAAGCGGGTGAAGCTGTTCTATATAACCCAGACCGCAGTGCGACCCCCTACATTCACCATTTTCGTCAATAAATCCGAAGGGGTGCATTTTTCCTATCGACGTTATCTTGCGAATAAAATTCGCGAACCCTTTGGCTTTAGCGGGTGTCCTATCCGCATCAACTATCGCGACCGGGCGCGCTGATCGCTGCTTCAGTTCCGCCCCTGATCTGATATGCTTTTCATGCGGCCTGGAAGATTGCGGTGGTGCCCTATGATTGTGACTGGGAATTCTGATGTTTTATGCTAATGTTCAGGCAGAGATGTGCACGTCGGTCAGGCTGGCCATGGATATACAAGCGCGAAGTTAAGGAGGTTGCGGGTGAGTAAAAAAACGATTCTTGTAGTTGAAGATGAAGAGAGCCTGCTCAAACTGGAAAGTATTCTTCTTACTTCCAAAGGGTTTGAGGTTATTGGTGCCGCCAATGGAAGTATTGCCCTGGATATTCTAGCAAAAGAGAAGGTCGATCTGGTTCTGCTGGATATCATGCTCCCAGAAATTGACGGATTTGAGGTGTGCCGCCGGATTAAAAACAATCCGGAGACCCGGAATCTGCCGGTTATCATGCTTACCGCCAAAAAGAGTCAGGAAGATCTTTCCAGAGGTGATGAGGTCGGGGCGGAATGGTATGTGACCAAGCCCTTTAAATCAGCCAAGGTGATTGAAACCATAGAACGTTTTCTTTATTAATTCTCCTGCTGTTTATTCGGGAATCAACCTTCGTATTTTGTAAGCTATTCACCACTGCCGTCTGCAGGGCTTGTGGTACCCATGGAAAGGGCGTCTGTCGCCACGGACGGCAACAGTCGAACGGCCATGGACGGCCCCAATCCCAAACAGTCGTGTCCCTTGGAATGTGGGCCACAAGGCCTTGCTGGACAATTGCCGTATTTTATGCATTCCATTTGGGGGGGGGTCGCTTCAACAAATGCATGGCCCGCTTGACATTGCCCCGGTTTCAATGCTATACGCAGACACCTTACGTGAAATGGATTTTTATATCAGGAGGCAACATTGGCTAAAGAAGAAGCAATTGAGGTTGAAGGCACAGTGATTGAGCCGCTGCCCAATGCCATGTTCCGTGTTAAATTGGATAATGACCATGTGGTACTGGCGCACATTTCCGGAAAAATGCGTAAATTCTATATCCGTATTCTCCCTGGAGACCGGGTAACGGTTGAACTCTCACCCTATGATCTGACCCGCGGTCGGATTACTTACCGCGAAAAGTAGGATTTCGTAACTGTGGAAGATCCCGGGAGCCTGCCCGCTTATGTTTCCAGTGGCAGGCCGTAGGGTTAACATACTGGTATCCATAGCATAAGCCGGCTGATGCCGGTTTTTTAATTTGATCCGCAAACGGGCTGCCATTTAAGCCCATGATACGGAGGCGACAGAGGCGAGATGGAACAGAGCTACAACCCTGCACAGATTGAGCAGAAATGGCAGCAGCGCTGGGATGAAACTGCTCAATATAAAGTTGAGCCCCGCGACGATAGAGAAAAGTACTACGTTCTTGAGATGTTTCCGTATCCGTCCGGGCGGATTCATATGGGGCATGTACGCAACTACTCCATCGGGGATGTGGTTGCACGTTTCAAGCGCCTGCAGGGGTTCAATGTTCTCCATCCCATGGGATGGGATGCGTTCGGGATGCCGGCGGAAAACGCAGCCATCCAGCACGGTATCCATCCGGCCAAATGGACCACTGAAAATATTGCCAATATGCGCAAGCAGCTCAAGAAAATGGGTCTTTCCTACGACTGGGAGCGCGAGTTGGCCACGTGTGATCCTGATTACTACCGCTGGGAACAGCTCATGTTTCTGCAGATGTTCGAAAAAGGATTGGCGTACAAGAAGAGCTCTTCTGTCAACTGGTGCGAATCGTGCCAGACGGTTCTTGCCAACGAACAGGTGGAAGACGAGTGCTGCTGGCGCTGCGGCACCGAGGTCGTAGACAAGGAGCTGGATCAGTGGTTTTTCAAGATTACCGCATACGCCGATGAGCTGCTCGAAGATACGTATAACCTGCCCGGATGGCCGGAGTCGGTGCTTACCATGCAGCGCAACTGGATCGGGCGCAGCACCGGGTGCGAGATCAATTTCAAAACCGAAGACGACAGTGAGACTATTCCGGTGTTTACCACGCGCCAGGATACCGTTTTCGGCGCTACATTTATGAGCCTTGCACCTGAGCATCCGCTGGCACACAAACTCACGACCCCTGAGCGTCAACAGGAAGTTGACGCTTTTATCGCCAGGGTGAAAAAACAGGACAAAAAGAAGCGTACCAGTGATGACTTTGAAAAAGAGGGGGTTTTCACCGGCTCCTACTGCATCAATCCGGTGAGTGGGCGCAAGATGCCCATCTTTCTGGCCAATTTTGTCCTCATGGATTACGGAACCGGTGCAGTTATGGCGGTTCCAACCCATGATCAGCGTGATTTTGACTTCGCACGCAAATATGATCTGCCCATGGTTGTGGTTGTCAGCCCGGATGGGGAGAAGCTCAGCCCCGAAAACATGACCGAAGCCTGGACCGCCCCCGGAATAATGGTCAATTCCGCGCCTTTTGACGGCCTTGACAATGAAAGCGCCAAAGAGAAGATTGCCGACTACCTGGAAGAGCGGGGTATCGGCACCAAGAGCATCAATTACCGTCTCCGCGACTGGGGCGTATCCCGGCAACGCTACTGGGGTACCCCCATCCCCATTGTATACTGCGACACCTGCGGTCCGGTTCCGGTCAGGAAAGAGGATCTGCCTGTAGTGCTGCCGCGTGATGTGGAGTTTAAAGGCGAGGGGGGCAGCCCTCTGGCGCAACATGAGGCGTTCTATAAAACCACCTGTCCCAAATGTGGCGCGCAGGCGCGGCGCGAAACCGATACCTTTGACACTTTTGTTGAGAGTTCGTGGTATTTTGCGCGTTATACCTGCCCCCACAGCGATGATGCCCCCCTGAACCGGGATGAAGCCAACTACTGGCTGCCGGTGGATCAGTACATCGGGGGGGTAGAGCATGCGGTGATGCATCTGCTGTACGCGCGTTTTTTCACCAAGGTGATGCGCGATTTGGGGATGCTGGATATCGATGAACCTTTTACTAATCTCCTTACCCAGGGGATGGTATGCAAAGAGACCCAGTCCTGTCCGGAGCACGGCTGGCTTTATCCTGAAGAGGTACAGGATGGATGCTGCGTTAAGTGCGGGGCGAAAGTGAGTGGCGGGCGCACCGAAAAGATGAGTAAATCGAAGAAGAACGTCGTGGATCCCGATAATCTCATCGATACCTACGGAGCAGATACCGCGCGCCTCTTTTCTCTGTTTGCCGCACCGCCGGAAAAAGACCTGGAGTGGAACGATCAAAGCGTTGAAGGTTGCTATCGTTTCCTTAATCGTGTCTGGCGCGCCGTACACGATAACAAAGAGTGTTTTGCCCATGACGTGGGGGAGGATACCTCTGCAGAAGCACGCAATCTGCGGCGCAAAACCCATCAGACCATTGCCAAGGTTACCCGTGATATCGAAGGCAGTTTCCATTTCAATACCGCGATAGCAGCAGTGATGGAACTGGTCAACAGTGTCTATGGAGTGACAGACAAGGGCGTATGCCAAGGAGCACTGCGCGAAGCTCTTGAAACAACGGTGCGCCTGCTCGCGCCCTTTGTGCCGCATATCTGTGAAGAACTCTGGTGCAACATGGGAAACAACGCGAGTATCGATGCCATCGGCTGGCCGGAAGCCGATACAGCACTCATGCAGGAAGATGAGAAGCTTATCGTGGTTCAGATCAACGGCAAGGTACGTGCCCGCATCACTGTGCCTGCGAGCGCCTCCAACGCAGAAGTGGAGGAAATGGCTCTTGCGGATGAGAATGTACAGCGCCTTACTGCGGACAAGAATGTCCGCAAGGTTATTGTGGTTCCCGGAAAACTTGTAAATGTGGTGGTGGCATGAAATACCGACTGAAATATACCTTATTATGTGTGTGTATAAGCGCCTGGCTGGTGAGCGCCTGCGGTTACCATCTGCCTGGCCGCGGGGATGCCATCCCTGCCGATGTGGAAAAGATATTCGTTGAGGTTCTGGTCAACCGGACTGCGGAGCCGTTTATCGAGAACAGGCTTACTTCCGAGGTGCGTGATCAGTTTGCACGTCGTCCCGGTTTCGAGGTGGTTTCAGAGCGCAGTAAGGCGGATGCCGTGATTTCCGGAACAATTACGCGCTATCATGCAAGTGCCGTGGCATATGATGAGGATGACGATATCAAGGAATACCGCGCGGCCATGACGGCGGATTTCCGCTTTGAACGCACTGACGGATCCGAGGTGCTCTGGCAGGGCAATGTGAGCTGGGACGAAGAGTTTATGGCACATGATGACCGCGCGCAGCAGGATAATAACGAAACCGAGGCCCAGGAAGAGCTTACCTTCCGTCTTGCTACGGAGTTATTTAATCGAATTGTTGACAACTTCTGAGCGGAGTAATGTATGAACGCAGCCGAGTTGTCCAGGGCTGTCGCAGCGCGCAAGCTTCCTCTCCTGCTGTTTCTGCATGGGGAGGAGGCTTTTTTGTTACAGGAGTCTCTGCGCGAGGTTATTGATGCCGCGGTTGCACCTGATGATCACGACTTCAATCTCAATGTTTTCTCTGCAGGGGAAAATCCGGTGAGCGAGATTCTGGATGTTGCTTACACTTATCCGGTTTTTGCTCCCCGACGCTGTGTTGTAGTTAAAGGGGCGCAGCGCTTCAGCGCGGATGAATATGACCAATTGCTTAAATATGTTCAGAAACCCCTGGATTCAACATGTATGGTGTTCTGTGCAGATAAAATCGACAAGCGCAAAAAGTTTTTTACTAACTTTAAAAAACATGGAGAACTGGTTGAATTTAAAGCACTTTATCCGAACAGGATCCCGGGATTTGTAAAAGAACGTGCCGCAAAATCACACATGCGTTTTACCGAGGATGCATTGGAACTGTTCTGCCGCCGCGTGGGAAACAATCTCAGTGAGGTTGTGGCCGAACTGGATAAGTTGGTGAGTTATTGCGGGGCCGAGGATTCTGTTATTGATGTAAATCAGGTTGTGGCGGTGGTATCTGATACCCGCGTTGACAGCATCTTCGATCTTACAGATGCCGCCGGAAATGGTAATCTTGGAGAGGCGTTGCTTCTCACCGAGCGTCTGCAGCATGAAGGAGAACATCCTCTCAAAATTCTGACCATGCTGGTGCGCCATTTCCGTCAGTTGTGGAAAGTCAATGCCATGATGCAGCAACGGGCATCTCAGGGTGAGATCTGTAAAAAGGCAGGGATAAACCCGTATTTTGCACAAAAGAGCATGGCTCAGGCGCGGATGTTTACTCCGAAAGCCTTTGTGGAGATTTTTGATCTGTTTGTGAATATCGACCTGAGTCTAAAGACCAGTGCCGGACAGCCCCAGGCGCTCATGCAGCGGTGTATTACCCGCCTGGTTGAGCTGAGCGGATCAGAGTGACGAAGAAAAGGCTGAGCTGCAGACAAAAAAAGGGGCCGCAGCCCCTTTTTTAACGGTTTTTTAGCGGGTATATGCAAGCAGCCGTTCTTCCTGGGAATATAGTTAACCCAGAGTGTTGACCAGTTTGGTCAGGCGACTGATTTTACGGCTTGCAGTCGCTTTATGAATGATGCCCTTGCTGGCGGTTTTGTTGATATAGGGGATTGCTTTGTCCAGTGCTGTAGTGGCTGCTTCTTTGTCCTGAGCTGCAACAGCGGTGCGTACATTTTTTACCAGGGTGCGCATGGTGCTACGTACATGCACGTTACGTGCGTTGCGTTTGATGCTTTGGCGATTGCGTTTCAGGGCCGATTTGTGATTAGCCATGTTTTTTCTCCGTGTAGTAAAATTTAGGTTGTGTATAAGTATTCTGTCCGCAGTCCATTTATGCTCACAACAGAAGCCTCATCTGTATGCAGACGTGCTTTATAGCACCGCTTCGCCCGACTGTCAAGATAAGAACTGAATAATGTTTTTTGAAAAACCACTACATATCAGGCCTTTAGCTGAACTTTTGGAAGGATTAAATATAAATAATCCCCTGAGCTGTTTTTGTTTGATCACCAAGGAAGAAATCGGGGAGCAAATATGAGTCGCGCGGGTACCCTTGCATCAACAGCGGTATTGGGTTTTTCCACCCTTATGAGCCGTTGCGCCGGGTTGGTGCGCGATATTGTGATTGCCACCATGTTTGGTGCCGGTTTTGGTACCGACGCTTTTTTTATTGCCTTTACCATTCCCAATCTTCTCCGCCGCTTTTTTGCCGAAGGTTCTTTGACTGCCGCATTTGTCCCGGTTTTTTCCGGTGTACGTGAAAAAGAAGGGCAGGATGGAGCGGTCAGGGTGGCACGCCAGTGCTGGTCATTGCTGATTCTGGTCATGGCCGCCGTTACCGCAACGGGGATTTTGTGCGCGCCCTGGATTGTGAATCTGGTCGGCCACGGTTTCGGAAGTATTGCAGGCAAAATGTCGCTTACCATCGAACTTACACGGATTATGTTTCCGTACATATTCTTTGTGAGTCTGCTTGCCCTGGTTACCGGGATTCTCAACGTATACGGACATTTTTTCATTCCCGCACTTACCCCGGTACTATTGAACCTGAGCATTATCTGCAGCGCCCTGGTGTTCAGTTCAGATTTTGTCGTCCCTATCGAAGCTCTAGCATGGGGGGTACTGGTTGGTGGTGTTCTCCAACTGGTGGTCACTGTTCCGGTACTGAAACGCTACGGATTCACCCTGCGCCCGGTGTGGCGCATGGATCACCCGGCGGTAAAGCGCATCGCAGTCCTGATGCTGCCCGGTATACTCGGGGTGGCCATTTATCAGATTAACATGGTGGTCACCCGTCTGCTTGCATCCTTTCTGGAGCAGGGCAGTGTGTCCTATCTCTACTACAGTCAGCGTATGTTTGAGTTCCCTCAGGGGGTGTTTATTGTTTCTCTGGCACAGGCCCTGCTTCCAGGAATGAGTAAATATGCGGCAGCACATCAGGAGAGTAAACTCCTCGATTCCCTTGAACATGCCTTAAGTCTTATTTTTATAGTCACGATACCTGCTGCGCTTGGTCTGGCACTGTGCGCTGAGGCACTGTTCAGCCAGTTGTTCATGCGTGGCGCTTTTACGTACGAAGATGTAAGCCATACCGCCCTGGCTCTGATTGCCTATGCACCCGGGCTGGTGTTTGTGGGGATCAGCCGGGTTATTGTGCCTCTGTTCCACGCCTGGGAAGACACCCGCACACCGGTGCACGTATCCTTCTGGACGCTGTTGGTCAATGCCGGTGGGGGGTTGGTCCTGATGCAGTATTACAGCTATCTTGGGTTAGCTGCGGCTTTAAGCCTGGCATCACTGTTTAATGCACTTGTGCTTTTTGTTCTGATGCGGCGCAACCTGGGACGTAATCTGAATCTTGCCCCCCTGGGAGGGGTATTGTTCAAGGTGTGCGCTGCAAGTATGGTGATGGGTGTGGCTGTATATGCGGTATTGCAATACGGGGAGTGGGAGCAGGGTTTTAATCTTCCCAACACGCTGTGTCTCGGTAGTGCTGTGGCAGGTGGAATAGCAGTGTACACTCTTACAGCAGTCTGCCTGAGGTTGAATGAGATTACTGAAATTGGTGCTATGCTGAAAAGAAAAATCAGGCACTGAGGCAATGTTTATTCCATAGGCTCAAGGTTGGCGAGCTGTACCAACAATCTGCCCACAGGTTCAATCAATCTGTCATTGAAATCATATCCAGGGTTGTGGCAGGGGGTGTTGTCGCCATCGTCACTGCCTATGAGCATAAATGCACCGGGGATTTTTTCCAGATAATAGGAAAAATCCTCTGAAGCCATCACAGGGGAAAGATGGTCCGTCTGGTAATCTTCCCCCAGTTGGCTGCGCAGCAGTTCTCTTACTCTGTGAGCCGCGTCTGGATCATTGATCGTGGCACTGTAGCGCGTTCTGAATTCCACCTCAGCCTCAACCCCGTATCCCTTCGCGACATCCTCTGTAATCTGTTTGATGGAAGCTGCCACATCATCGCGCATCTCATTGTCGGAAACGCGAATACTCCCGTGCAGTCCGGCGCGGGCGGGGATGGTGGTCAATCCACTCGGCGCTTCGATGGCGGTGACAGACACGACACAGATTTTTTGCGGCGCTATCTGCCGGCTGACGATCTGCTGCAGGGCCAGGGTCACGGCCGAAGCAGCAAGAACCGGGTCTTTGCAGATTTCAGGTTGGGATGAATGCCCCCCCACGCCTTTAAGGGTGATATGGAAAGTGCCGTTGCCCGCCATTACGATGCCGTCAGGACACAGAGCCTGCCCGAATTTAATCGCCGGCCAGTTATGCCATCCGTAAATAAAGTCGATCCCGTCGAGACAACCGCTTTCCAGCATCGCTTTCGCCCCATGGCCGCCTTCCTCTGCCGGTTGAAAGATCAGGGTTACCGGTCCGGGAAGTTTATCCTCATGCTGCTTCAGCCAGAGTGCCGCCGCAACCAATGTGGCCGTATGCCCGTCGTGCCCGCAGGCATGCATAAGTTCAGGATTTTTTGATGCATATCCCAGCCCGGTGTCTTCCTGCAACGGGATCGCATCTATATCGGCACGCAGTCCGATGTGTTCCCCTTGTGCGTGTGGAGCCAAGGTTGCGACGCTCCCGGTGCGGGCGCACTCCCTCCAGGCGATGCCGTGTTCATCAAGCACCCGGCGTATTGTCGCGGCGGTCTCAAACTCCTGCCACGTAAGCTCCGGGTTTGCATGCAGTTGGTGGCGCAGCTCTATGGCATACGTCACAACCTCGTTAAAGCTCTTATACATCCAGGCTCCTATGGTTTGACAAACAGCTTGCGCGGGAAGTTGCCCAGGGTTTCTACACCGTCATGGGTAATCAGTATACTCTCCGTCAGTTCAATACCCCAGTCATCCTGCCAGATTCCGGGCATAAAGTGGAAAGTCATCCCCGGTTCGAGCACGGTCAGGTCAGAAGAGCGCAGACTGCAGGTGCGTTCGCCCCAGTCAGGCGGATAGCTTACCCCTATGGGATAGCCGCAGCGGGCGTCATGCCGGTCAATACCGTGTTTTTTCATGACCTTATCCAGGGCATTGGCGATGTCACAAGTTCGGTTGCCGGGTTTTGCCTGCTCCATGCCGACCTCAATGGCTTCCTGAAGGGCTTTTTCCGCATCTAAAAATTCCTGGGTCGGCTTGCCCAGATACATGGTGCGTGACATGGGGGCATGGTAGCGTTTATAACACCCGGATATTTCGAAAAAAGTTGCCTCTCTGCGCTTAAACGACTGATCATCCCAGGTGATGTGTGAAGCGGATGTATCCGATCCTGAGGGGAGCAGAGGCACTATAGATGGATAGTCGCCGCCGAGTCCGTCCACACCCTCCATCGCTGTTTCATATATCTGCGAAACAACATAACTTTTGGGCACCCCGGGCTGAACGGTATCAAGGATGCGCTGATGGATCTTTTCCGTAATGCGCGCCGCAATCCGCATATACTCGATCTCCTGCGCAGATTTTATCCCTCTGGCCCAGTTGACCAGGTTGTTCGCATTGATAAAGTTGGCATTCGGTAAGGAGGCCTGGAGTCTGAAATGCGCCTCAGCGGTGTAATAGTAGTTGTCTCGTTCCGTTGCTATTATCGCTTTATCCAGACCCAGCGGATGAAAGATGTTTTCACCCACCCAGGTCATGGGGTGCTCATCCAGGTTCTGGACATATTTTTCCGGATAACCAAACATGTTGTCTTCTTTCATATAACATTTGATCAGAGCCGCATTTTTGTCCATATAGCGCCCGAACCAGATGGGCTCATCGTGGCACAATGACACGATCACCCCCTGGTGGACATAAAAAGACCAGCCGTCATATCCGGTGAGCCAGTTCATATTCCCAGGATCCGTGGCGACAAGCACATCGATGCGGCGCTGCTGCATCATCGCCTTCACTCGCCGGAGACGCTGGATATACTCTTTTTTGGTAAAAGGGAGCTTTCTCTTTCTCAATGCACTCTCCTGTATTTCATTTACTAGCCGGGGCTTGTGGTACCCATGGAAAGGGCGTCTGTCGCCACGGACGGCGACAGTCGA
>JBNGCY010000007.1:0-11667 GCA_049975505.1 Desulfuromonadaceae bacterium
AAGGAGTAGAGATGGTAATGCCCGGCGACAACATCGCCATGACAGTAGAGCTGATCACCCCCATCGCCATGGACAAAGAGCTGCGCTTTGCGATTCGTGAAGGTGGCCGTACCGTAGGTGCTGGTGTTGTAAGCGAAATTATTGAGTAGTAGAGGATTCAGATGGCTAGTCAGAAGATAAGAATTCGCCTCAAGGCGTATGACCATAAACTGCTGGATATGGCAGTCAATGAGATTGTAGATACGGTGAAGCGTACAGGTTCCCGCCTCGCGGGTCCGATTCCGCTTCCCACAGTGATCAATAAGTACTGTGTACTGCGTGGTCCGCACGTAAACAAGAAAAGTCGCGAGCAGTTTGAGATCCGCACCCATAAGCGACTCCTCGACATTCTCGAGCCGACCCAGCAGACAGTGGATGCACTGATGAAGTTGGATCTGTCAGCGGGTGTATTCGTGGAAATCAAGCTGTAAGCGCAGTACAAGTTACTATAGAGAAGATGAGGGTAGAGAGATGGTAGACGGTATTCTTGGAAAAAAACTGGGAATGACCCAGATATTTACCGAGAGCGGTGCACGTATACCGGTAACGGTTATTGAGGCCGGCCCCTGCACAGTGGTGCAGAAAAAGCTGGCTGAAACCGACGGGTATTGTGCAGTGCAACTCGGATTCGGCACCCAGAAAGCTCAGCGTGTCAACAAGCCTCTTACGGGGCATTTTGCCAAAGCCGGGCAGGGGGTGTTCCGCTATCTGCAGGAGATGGGCGGCGAAATATCCGAGTACGAAGTTGGTGCTCAGATCAAATGTGACGAAGTTTTCGCAGCCGGTGATATTGTAGACGTGGTTGGCACCAGCAAGGGTAAAGGATTTCAGGGCGTCATGAAGCGCTGGAATTTCTCTGGTGGTCGGAGTACTCACGGTTCTAAATTCCATCGTGCCTCCGGAGCTATTGGCTGCAGCGCCTGGCCTGCCAAGGTGTTTAAGGGCAAGAAAATGGCCGGCCAGATGGGGAATGAGCAGGTGACTGTTCAGAACCTTGAAATTGTCGACGTACGCGCTGACCAGAATGTAGTTCTGGTCAAGGGTGCGATCCCCGGTCCGAAAAACGGTCTGGTCGCAATCCGCAAAGCGGTGAAGGCTAGGGCTTAGGCCAGGGTGATACAGGAGAAGTACAAATGGCTAAAGTAACTGTATATGATATGCAAAAAAATCCGTTGTCGGAGCGTGAGATCGCTGACAGCGTTTTTGATACACCGGTAAAGGGTTACCTTATCCATGATGTAGTGCGCAGCCAGCGGGCCGCACGGCGTCAGGGAACTGCAGCGACCAAGTCCCGTGGAATGGTTGCCGGTGGTGGAAAGAAACCCTTTAAGCAGAAGGGTACGGGTAACGCCCGTCAGGGATGTATCAGAGCGCCGCACTATGTGGGTGGCGGGGCCGCTTTTGGTCCGTCTCCGCGTCAGTACGGCTTCAAGCTCAACAAAAAAGTCAAGAAGTCGGCACTGTGTTCAGCACTGTCTGCGCGTTTCCAGGGTGAGGAGCTGATGGTTCTTTCGGAGATGAAACTCGACAAAATCAGCACCAAATCCTTCGCCGATGTGATGAACAAGCTTGAACTTGAGAATGCTTTGGTGGTGATCGAAGGCGCTAATCCTGAAGTGGAACTGTCTGCGCGAAATCTCCACAATGTTAAAGTGCTGCGCGCTGAAGGTATCAATGTCTACGATGTTATGAAGTATCGCAACCTTGTTCTTACCGAGGGCGCCGTAGAAATACTGGAAGGAGCGTTAGCGCAATGAGACCTTTGCATCAGATTATAAAAAAGCCCCTCCTGACGGAAAAAACCACCATGCAGAAAGAAGAGGGACGTGTGGTGGCGTTTGAGGTGGCCAGGGATGCTAACAAGATTGAGATCAAGCAAGCCATCGAAAAGGCCTTTGACGTCAAGGTTGACGATGTGAACACCATGATCGTGGCTGGAAAGATCAAGCGTGTTGGTCGTCAGTTTGGCAAGCGTCCCAATCGTAAGAAGGCATATATTACTCTCGCCGAAGGCAGCAATATCGATTTCTTCGGCGTGTAATGACAGTTTAAGGAATACGGAGTAGGATAATGGCGATAAAAAAGTTTAAGCCAACCTCGCCAGGGCGGCGTCACATGACGGCCTCGTCTTTTGAGGAGGTTACAACATCGACACCGGAAAAGTCACTCTTGGAGCCTTTGAAAAAGAGTGGCGGGCGTAACAACAACGGGCGCATCACCAAGCGCCATACCGGTGGCGGTCATAAACGTAAGTACCGTATTATAGATTTCAAGCGGGATAAGAAAGAGATTCCGGCCAGGGTTGTGTCGATCGAATACGATCCCAACCGTTCCGCGCGGATTGCCCTGCTTAACTATGCTGATGGTGAAAAGCGCTACATTCTAGCTCCGCAGGGTCTCGAGGTGGGAAGTTCCGTGCAGGCAAGTAACAGCGCGGACATCAAGCCGGGTAATGCAATGCAGATCCGCTCTATCCCTCTGGGCACCTGGGTTCACAACGTTGAGCTCAAGGTTGGCAAGGGCGGGCAGCTCGCACGCAGTGCTGGAGCCTATGCCATGATTGCCGCTAAAGAGGGAAAATACGCGCAGCTGCGTCTTCCTTCCGGAGAGGTTCGTCTGGTGCTGCAGGAGTGCTGTGCAACGATTGGCCAGGTCGGTAACATTGATCATGAAAATGTGAAACTCGGTAAGGCCGGGCGCAATCGCTGGCTTGGCAAGCGGCCTCAGTCACGTGGTGTAGCCATGAACCCGATAGATCATCCCCATGGTGGTGGTGAGGGTAAGAGTTCAGGTGGTCGTCATCCGGTAACCCCTTGGGGTGTTCCGACCAAAGGGTATAAAACCCGCACCAACAAACGCACTGATCGTTTTATCGTGCGCCGTAAGAATAAGTAAAGGAGGCAGTTGTGCCAAGATCGATTAAAAAAGGACCTTACGTCGAAGAATCACTGTTGCGCAAGGTTGACCTTGAAGGAGGCAGTACCTCCAGCAAGGTTATAAAAACCTGGTCGCGCCGCAGTACCATTATTCCTGAATTTGTCGGGCATACGTTTGCAGTCCACAATGGCAAGAAATTTCTGCCTGTTTACATTTCTGAAAACATGGTAGGACACAAACTTGGTGAATTCGCTCCGACCCGTACGTACTACGGCCACGGGGTGGATAAAAAATCCAAGAGAAAATAATAGCTACGGAGTACCAGAATGGAAGCTAAAGCTAAATTAAGATATGTCCGCATGTCGCCGCAGAAGGCTCGCCTGGTTGTGGATATGGTACGCGGCAAGAATGTCCAGGAAGCTCTGAATATTTTGCGCTTTTCCCCTCAGAAACCCGCTGCGATCGTGTCGGGGGTGGTCAAGTCCGCCGTAGCAAATGCCGAGCAGGCCGGTGTTGCAGATGTGGACAAGCTCTTTATCAAGACCATCACAGTCGATCAGGGGCCGGCGTTGAAGCGCTTTATCCCCAGAGCACAGGGACGTGCCAGCAGAATTCGTAAACCAACCAGTCATGTCCAGGTAATCCTGGACGAGAAATAGCCATCAGGGAGGTGATAGTTTGGGCCAGAAAGTTCATCCAATAGGGTTTCGCCTGGGGATTATCAAGACCTGGGAATCGAAATGGTATGCAGATGAGGATTACTCAAGCTTTGTGCATGAGGACCTTAAGCTGAGAAATTATTTAAAGAAACGTCTCTATCACGCCGGGATTTCCAAGATAGAGATTGAGCGCGCTGCAGGAAAGATGAAGCTGAACATCTATGCGGCACGTCCTGGAATTATAATCGGTAAGCGCGGCTCCGAGGTTGAGGTTCTCAAGCAGGAACTGGCCAAACTCACCGATAAAGAGGTGTTTCTCAATATCCAGGAAGTGCGTAAACCAGAAGTTGATGCACAGCTCGTAGCCGAAGGTGTTGCGTTGCAGCTGGAGCGGCGCGTAGCGTTCCGGCGTGCTATGAAGCGCAGTGTCGGACAGGCTCTGCGTTTTGGGGCCGAAGGGATAAAGATCACCTGCAGTGGCCGTCTGGGTGGCGCCGAGATGAGCAGGACCGAATGGTATCGTGAGGGCAGAGTGCCTTTGCATACACTGCGCGCGGATATCGACTACGGTTTTGCAGAAGCCAAAACCACTTACGGTATCATCGGAGTTCAGGTTCTCATCTTCAAGGGCGAAGTTCTCTCTCAAGAGAAGAAGTAGATAGCCAGATAGGAGTATGACGTTATGTTAATGCCCAAGAAGGTTAAACATAGAAAACAATTTAAAGGGCGTATGAAAGGCGCAGCACGAGGCGCCACCGATATAAATTTTGGTGATTACGGTCTGCAGGCTCTCAATTGCGGTTGGCTTTCATCCCGCCAGATCGAAGCCGCGCGCCGTGCTATGACCCGTTACATCAAGCGTGGCGGTAAAATCTGGATTCGTGCCTTTCCGGACAAGCCACTCACACGCAAGGCAGCTGAAACCCGTATGGGTAAAGGTAAGGGTTCTCCCGACAGCTGGGTGGCCGTAATCCGTCCCGGCATGATCATGTATGAGATGCAGGGGGTGCCCGAAGACGTTGCACGTGAGGCGTTCAGACTTGCGGCACATAAACTGCCGGTAAAGACCAAGTTTGTTGTCAGGGAGGGTAGCAGCAATGAAGGCTAAGGAACTTGAAGGCTACAGCGCAGAAGAGTTGCAGAAAAAATCAGAAGAACTGAGTCAGGAGTTGTTCAACCTTAAGTTCCAACTGCATACAGGACATCTTGACAATACAGCCAAGATTTCTCAGTTGCGCAAGGATATTGCTAGGACGAAAACAATTCTGCATCAGAAACTTGCCGGTTAGGAATATTAGGGTGATCGTATGACCACAGAGCGTCGAAATAAAAAGAAAGTTGTCGGTGTAGTTACCAGCGACAAGATGGATAAAACAGTTGTTGTTAAGACAGATGATCTTGTCAAGCATCCGGTATATAAAAAGTACCTGAAGCGCAGCAAGAAATACAAAGCGCATGATGAGACCAACAGCTGTTCTGTTGGGGATAAGGTTCTGATAACTGAAACGCGTCCGCTCTCACGTGACAAGCGCTGGCGTGTTACTCAGGTGCTGGAAAAGTCTGTATAGACTGGGAGATAGACAATGATTCAAATGCAAACCACACTTGATGTGGCGGATAACTCCGGAGCCAAAAAACTGTGCTGCATCAAAGTACTGGGCGGTTCCAAGCGCACCTACGCAGGGTTGGGCGATGTAATTGTCTGCTCTGTCAAGGAGGCTCTGCCCAATTCCAAGGTTAAAAAGGGAGATGTTGTGCGCGCGGTTATAGTACGGACCGCAAAAGAAGTAGCGCGTCCGGATGGATCATGTATCCGTTTTGACAAAAACTCAGCGGTGGTTATCAATGCTGCCGGTGAGCCTACCGGAACCCGTATTTTCGGGCCGGTTGCGCGAGAACTGCGTGCACGTAAATATATGAAGATCATTTCCCTGGCACCTGAGGTGCTTTGATAGCAGGCTGGAGACTAAACGAAATGGCAGTAAAGAAGCTACATGTAAAAAAGGGTGATCTCGTTCAGGTCATGGCCGGTAAGGAGAAGGGCAAGCAGGGCAAAGTAATGCGTGTTTTCCCGGCCAAGAACCGTCTCACTGTGGAGAACTTGAATATAGTCAAGCGCCACACCCGCCCTTCACAGATGAATCAGGAAGGCGGTATTGTTGAGAAGGAAGCAGCCATGTCCGCATCCAATGTGATGCTGGTGTGCACCGCGTGTAATCAGCCTTCGCGTACCGGGATTCGTGTTCTTGAAAACGGGTCAAAAGCCCGTTTCTGCAAGAAGTGCAACGAGATCGTAGACAAGTAACGGAGAGCTAAATGGCCAGGTTGAAAGAAAAATATCATAAAGAACTGGCACCTAAACTGCTTAAGGATCTGCAACTCGGCAACGTGATGCGGGTACCCAGAGTGGAGAAGGTTGTCGTAAACATGGGTGTAGGCGAGGCAATTCAGAATTCTAAATTGCTCGAGTCTGCGGTTGAGGAACTCGGCAATATAACTGGCCAGAAACCTGTTATAACCAAAGCAAAAAAATCAATCGCGGGCTTTAAACTGCGTGAAGGGATGCCCATCGGGTGTATGGTTACCCTGCGTCAGGATCGCGCGTATGAGTTTCTGGATCGTCTGATCAATATCGCGTTACCGCGTGTACGTGATTTCAAGGGTATTTCCCCCAAAGCGTTTGATGGGCGCGGGAATTATACTCTGGGGATCAGCGAGCAGATCATTTTTCCAGAGATAGAACTCGATAAGATCGCAAAGATTGGCGGGCTGAATATTTCCATTGTGACCACAGCACAGACAGACGAAGAGGGTCGCGCCCTCCTGGCTGAGCTTGGGATGCCGTTCAGAAAATAATCAGCCTTATTGGAGGAAGATGTGGCAAAAAAATCGATGATAGCTAAGGCGAAACGCCCACAGAAATTTGCCGTGCGCAAGTATACCCGCTGCCCCATTTGCGGGCGCTCGCGCGGATACTACCGCAAATTTGACATGTGTCGTATTTGTCTACGTAAACTTGCGCTTGAGGGCAAACTCCCCGGCGTGTTGAAATCAAGCTGGTAAATCAATTAAGGAGCTGATCCATGGCAATGACTGATCCTATTTCGGATATGCTGACCCGCATCCGCAACGCGGGTATGGCTAGGCATGTCAAGCTCGCAATACCTTCAAGCAAAATCAAGGTTGCGATAGCTGATGTGCTGAAAAGTCAGGGATACATCAAAAACTATAAAGTGATCACAGATGACGTACAGGACTCGCTTGTTGTCTACCTGAAATACGACTCTGAGCGCAAGCATGTGATAAATGAGATTGCACGTGTTTCCAAGCCGAGTCGGCGTACCTATGTTGGGTATGAGGATATCCCGCAGGTCAAAAACGGTCTCGGGTGTGCAATCATTTCAACATCTAAAGGTGTTCTGTCCGATGCCGCTGCCCGCGAAGCCAAGGTTGGTGGTGAGCTCGTCTGCACCGTCTGGTAGATAACGTAAGGAGTGTAGGCAATGTCAAGAGTCGGAAAGAGACCGGTAGCTATACCGGCCGGGGTTAAGGTTGATCTTACCTCCGATATGATAAAGGTTAAAGGCCCCAAAGGCAGTCTTGAGCGTAAGATATCCGATCAGGTTCTGATATCCATGGAAGCTGACTCCATTACAGTCAAGCCCATCGAGACAGCCCGCATAGATACTTCCATGCAGGGATTGTATCGTGCCCTGATTTCAAACATGCTCGAAGGAGTTACCAACGGATTTCAGAAAGTCCTCGAGATTAACGGGGTAGGATATCGCGGAGATGTGAAGGGAAAAACCCTCAATCTTTCCCTGGGATATTCACACCCGATTGAGTATCCCATCCCCGAGGGGATTGAGATCGAGGTGGAAAAACAGACAAAGCTGACGGTGAAGGGCATTGATAAAGAACTCGTCGGTGCCACTGCAGCCAAAATCCGCTCATTCCGTTCACCTGAGCCGTACAAGGGTAAGGGTATCAAGTATGCGGAAGAGCGTATCCTGCGCAAAGCAGGTAAAACAGGTAAGAAATAATTCATAACAGGAGATACATAGTGGCTGGCGTAATTTCAAGAGCGGAATCGAGAAAAAGACGGCAAGCGCGCGTGCGACGTAAGGTTACAGGTACTGCTGACAGACCGCGTCTGTGTGTGTTCCGCAGCTCAAAGCATATCTATGCACAGATAATCGATGATACTCAAGGGGTCACTGTCGCATCTGCATCAACACGAGATAAGTCTGTAGTTGATGGACTTGCGTACACTGGCAATGTGGAAGCGGCCAAGGCAGTAGGCGAAAAAATCGCCCAGAATGCCCAGGAAAAGGGTATCAAGAATGTTGTATTTGACCGTAATGGCTTTGTATACCATGGCCGGGTAAAGACAGTGGCGGATGCTGCTCGTGAAGCGGGCCTGGATTTTTAATTTTTAGTAGGAGGTTCCTTTGCGACAAAACGAACAAAACGAAACTGAGCTGATTGATCGCGTTATTCAGATCAATCGCACATCCAAGGTAGTTAAAGGTGGGCGGCGCTTCAGCTTTTCTGCTCTTGTAGTTGTAGGCGATGGTAATGGACGGGTTGGATTCGGTAAAGGTAAAGCCAAGGAAGTTCCCGAAGCCATCCGTAAAGGGGTCGATAAAGCGAAGAAAAGCATGATCGAAATCCCCTTGACTGATACTACAATTCCATTCGACAGCCTGGGGCGCTATGGAGCGGGCAGTGTTCTGCTTAAGTCCGCATCAAAGGGTACCGGTATTATCGCCGGAGGTCCGGTTCGTGCGGTACTGGAATCAGCCGGTGTCGGAGATATCCTCTCCAAGTGCCTTGGTTCGAACAACCCCCACAATGTAGTGCGTGCGACAATGAATGCTCTCGAACAGCTTAAAAGCCGTGAAGAGATCATGGAACGTCGTGGCCTCAAGGCTTGATCTGGGGATCAATGGAGAAGTCAGATGAGTGAAAAGATCAAGGTAACACTGAAAAAGAGTGCCATTGGGCGTGATAAATACTTCAGCAAGGTTCTAAAGGGACTGGGGCTGACAAAATTGCATAAAACTGTAGTTCTTCCTGCAACCCCGGAAATAAACGGCATGATTGCCAAGGTAAGTCACATGGTTGCGGTAGAGGAATGCAAGTAGAGGGTAAACACATGGATTTGAGCAATTTGAGTCCCGCACCGGGATCGGTAAAAAACAGAAAACGGATTGGACGCGGAGCAGGCTCCGGCCTGGGTAAGACAGCCGGCAAGGGGCATAAGGGCCAGAACGCGCGCTCAGGAGGTGGTGTCAAGCCCGGATTTGAGGGTGGTCAGATGCCTCTGCAGCGTCGTCTCCCTAAGCGTGGTTTCACTCCGTTGAAAAAGAAGGTCTACAGTCTGGTTAATCTGAAGGATCTTGAGACATTTGAAGCCGGTACAACTGTAGATCCGGAAATGCTCATGCGTGCCGGATTTGTGAAAAAAGTCAACGACGGTATCAAGATCCTGGGCGACGGCGACCTGAGCAAGGCTCTGACGGTCAAGGCGCATAAATTCAGTTCTGCAGCGGCGGAGAAAATCTCCGCGGCCGGCGGCAAAACAGAGGTGCTTTAATCTTGCTAAAGAGTCTTCAGAATATTTTCAGTATTGTCGAGTTGCGTAAACGCATAATGTTTACCCTGATGATGCTGGCTGTGTATCGCATCGGGTGTCATGTTCCTACTCCCGGGGTTGACAGCCAGGTGCTGGCGAGTTTTTTTGAAGGCTCGCAGGGTACACTTCTGGGACTGGTAAGTGCGTTTACCGGTGGCGCGCTCGAGCGTATGACCATCTTTGCTCTGGGCATTATGCCGTACATCAGCGCTTCCATTATACTGCAACTGCTTACCGTGGTATCTGAGCCGGTGCAGCGACTCTCGAAGGAGGGCGCTCAGGGGCGCAAGGTCATCACCCGCTGGACACGCTACGGCACCGTTATCCTGTCAGTCGTTCAGGGTGCCGGGATTGCGGTCGGCCTCCAGTCGATGCGTGGCCCGGCCGGCGATCCGGTAGTCTCCAATCAGGGGATAGGGTTTATAATACTCACGGTTATAACCCTTACCGCCGGTACCGCGTTTATTATGTGGATTGGTGAACAGGTTACCGAGCGTGGTGTGGGCAATGGCATCTCACTGATCATTTTTGCCGGAATTATTGCCAACATGCCTGCGGCTATCATTAACTCACTGCGCCTGGTAAAAACCGGGGCCATGTCGCTGTTTACCGTAGTATTTCTGCTGGTGTTGATGGTTGCAGTGGTTATGTTCATTGTATTTATGGAGCGGGCCCAGCGCAGGGTGCCTATTCATTACGCCAAACGTGTTGTCGGGATGCGCAACATGGGTGGGCAGTCGAGTCATCTACCCCTTAAAATTAATATGAGTGGGGTTATCCCGCCGATTTTTGCCAGCTCCATTATTATGTTTCCAGCCACGGTTGCCAATTTTGTCGATGTGGAGTGGGTGCAGGCTGTGGCGGCGATGATGACACCGACACACTGGCTTTATAATGTGTTTTTTGTTGCTTTTGTCGTGTTCTTTTGCTACTTCTACACAGCTGTGACATTTAATCCTGTGGATGTGGCGGAAAACGTTAAAAATCAGGGAGGATACATCCCGGGTATCCGTCCTGGCAAGGCCACGTCTGATTACCTTGACACGGTACTGAGCCGCTTGACGTTTGCCGGCGCAGTATACGTATCAGCAGTGTGCGTCCTGCCGTCGGTGATGATTAGTCAGTTCAATGTGCCGTTCTATTTTGGCGGTACTTCTCTGCTGATTGTTGTCGGGGTCGGTCTTGATACTGCTTCACAGATAGAATCTCACATGATTTCCCGTTCTTACGAGGGATTTATGCGTGGCGTATCCATCAAGGGTAGGCGCGGTTAGGATATAAGGCTATGAATCTGATTTTGTTAGGCCCGCCTGGTGCCGGTAAAGGTACACAGGCGCAGTTTTTGACCGAAGACTACGGTATTCCTCAGATATCTACCGGAGATATGTTGCGGGCCGCAGTCAAGGCGGGAACCCCAATGGGGCTTAAAGCCAAGGAATGCATGGATCAGGGTGCATTGGTTCCTGACGATGTCGTTGTAGGTATTGTGAAAGAGCGCCTGCAGCAGGGCGATTGTGCCAATGGCTTTATATTGGACGGTTTTCCGCGCACGATTCCTCAGGCGGACGCTTTAGCGGGTAACCTTAAGCAACTGGGCAAAGAAATTGATGCGGTTATTGCGTTGAGTGTGGATACAGATGCTCTGGTTGAACGCCTTGCCGGCAGACGTACCTGTCCGGTGTGTGGCGCCGGATATCACCTGAAGTACGATCCACCGCGCGAAGAGGGGAAATGCGACAAATGCGGGGCAGCGTTGATCCAGCGCGATGATGACAAGGAAGAGACCGTGCGCAACCGCATGCGCGTGTATGCCGAGCAGACACAACCGCTGATCGATTACTATGCGGCCGCAGGAGTCCTGGTAGAGGTAGACGGCATGGCGAGTATTGAAGAAGTGCATGCCACCATCAAAGAGGCCTTGGGAAGTCAACGTTGATCGTAATCAAGTCACAATCGGAGATTGAACGCATGCGTGTTCCGTGTCGTATGGTGGCCCAGTTCCACCAGATGATGCGCAAAGTCGTTAAACCCGGTGTGACAACAAATGAGCTCAATGAACTCGCTGAGCAGTTCTGCCGGGATAACCAGGCTGTGCCGGCTTTTAAAGGTTATGGTGGCTTCCCGTATGCAATATGCTCTTCGCCTAACGAGGCCATTGTACATGGCTTTGCCAATGATAAACCTCTGCGCGAAGGGGATATTCTGAGCATAGATTTTGGTGTTCTCTACGATGGATTTTTCGGCGATGCCGCAATTACATTGGCGCTTGGTAAAGTGAGCCCTGAAAAACAGCGCCTGATGGAAGTTACAGAGGCTTCACTCTATGCCGGACTGGAAAAAATCCGTCCGGGAGTTCACCTCTCCGATATATCTGCTGCGGTGCAGCAGGTTGCAGAAGGTGCCGGATTTTCGGTAGTGCGGGAATTTGTCGGGCATGGAATCGGTAGAGAGCTG
>JBNGCY010000007.1:11767-44818 GCA_049975505.1 Desulfuromonadaceae bacterium
TGCCGGATTTTCGGTAGTGCGGGAATTTGTCGGGCATGGAATCGGTAGAGAGCTGCATGAAGATCCTCAGATTCCCAATTATGGTAAGCCCGGAAACGGCCCGATTCTGAAAAAGGGAATGGTTCTGGCGATCGAACCCATGATCAATGCCGGTTCCCGCCATGTGAAGATCCTGAAGGACGGATGGACTGCAGTAACCAAAGACGGGCGTCCATCAGCTCATTTCGAGCATACCGTAGCCGTTACTGAAGATGGATACGAGATATTGACCTGCGTGTAGAATTGATATGCCGCGCAGCATGTAAAGTAGATTTATATACCAATTTAGAGGGCAGTTATGAAGGTTCGCGCATCAGTTAAAGAGATTTGTGACAAGTGTAAGCTCATCAAACGCAAAGGTGTTTTGCGGGTGATTTGTGATAATCCTAAGCATAAGCAGAAGCAGGGCTAGGTCAGGGAGGATATAACGTTGGCACGTATAGCAGGCATAGATTTACCCAAAAACAAACGTATCGAAATTGCGCTGACCTACATTTATGGTGTTGGCCATTCATCTGCACAGAATATCCTGGCTCAGGCCGGGGTTAATCCAGATACGCGTACGGATGACCTGACTGAAGCTGAGGTCGGGCTTATCCGCAAGGTTATCGACGGAGAATTCAAGGTTGAAGGTGATCTTCGCCGTGAGGTGTCCATGAACATCAAACGCCTGATGGATCTTGGATGTTACCGTGGATTGCGTCATCGCCGTGGTTTGCCGGTGCGTGGGCAGAAGACTAAAACCAATGCGCGCACCCGCAAAGGTCCTCGTAAAACTGTAGCAGGTAAGAAGAAATAATTGGAGGAACGATGGCTAAGCCAGGTAAAAAAGTCGTACGTAAGGCTAAGGTTAAAAAGAATGTAGTTAATGGTGTTGCACACATCCAGGCAACATTTAACAATACTATAGTGACAATTGCAGACGTCAGTGGGAATGTTATTTCCTGGGCCACTGCAGGGGGCATGGGCTTTAAGGGATCGAGGAAAAGCACCCCTTTTGCAGCTCAGGTAGCAGCTGAAACTGCGGCCAAAAAAGCCCAGGAGCATGGGCTGCGCAGCCTTGAGGTGTGTGTGAAGGGTCCCGGGTCAGGACGGGAGTCTGCACTCCGTGCACTTCAGGCGGCGGGACTCAATGTTACCATGATTAAGGACGTGACTCCGATCCCCCACAACGGATGTCGCCCTCCCAAGCGCCGCCGTGTATAACCGAATACTTCGAGACACTGACGCTAAAGATTAGAGGATTGATAAATGGCAAAGAACTTTACACCTAAAGGCAAAATTGTTCGCCGACTGGGCGTCAATATTTACGGCAACCCCAAGTATGATCGTCTGCTGGAACGGCGTCCCACCCCGCCCGGTGAGCACGGTGCGGCGAGAAAAGGCAAGCCTTCTGATTATTCACGTCAGTTGCAGGAAAAGCAGAAAGTGCGTTTTTGCTACGGTCTGAGTGAAAAGCAGTTCCGCAGGGTTTTCACCAAAGCCAAGGCGATGAAAGGTATTGCCGGGCATAATATGCTTGAGCTGCTTGAGCGCCGTCTTGACAATATGGTTTATCGTCTCGGTATGGCGTCCACCCGTGCCGAAGCGCGGGTCTTTGTCCGTCACGGGCATTATCTCGTTAATGGGCGCAAGGTGAATATTCCCTCTGCCCTGGTAAACCCTGGCGATGTCATCGAAGTGCGTGAAAAGAGCCGCAAAGTTGAGAAGATTATCGAGGCTCTGGACGGAGTTATGCGGCGGGGTATCCCCTCATGGCTTGAGCTTGATCGTGATGCCTTCAAGGGTACGGTTAAATCCGCTCCGGTGCGCGAGGAGCTTACTTCACCAGCGATTGAAGAGCAGTTGATTGTTGAGCTTTACTCCAAGTAGTGGATTTCTGACAATCGACAACCCTTTTCAACGGAGCTGATACATGTATAAAAACTGGCGTGACTTTATCAAGCCCAGACAGCTGCAGGTCGACAGCCGTAGCCTTACCGAAAGTTATGGTAAGTTTACCGCTGAACCCTTTGAGCGCGGGTTTGGTATTACAATAGGCAACTCTCTGCGCAGAATTCTGCTCTCTTCATTGCAGGGTGCGGCAATCACCTCGGTACGCATAAAAGGGGTGTTGCACGAGTTTTCCACCATACCTGGGGTTACAGAAGATGTTACTGACATTATTCTGAACCTCAAATCGGTGCTGGTGCGCCTCGAAGGCGACGAAAGCCGAAATGTCCGCATTGTGAAAAAGGGCGCAGGGGAAATCACTGCCGGAGATATCATCACGGACTCCAATGTTGAGATTCTCAATCCCGAGCAGCACATCGCGACCTGTGTCAAAGAAGCGGATGTGGAAATTGACATGGTTGTTTCTATGGGTAAGGGCTATGTCACTGCGGATAAAAACCGCGATGAGAAAGCCCCTGTCGGTACCATTCCTATTGATGCGATATTCTCCCCCATCAAAAAGGTCAGCTATACCGTAACCAATGCCCGCGTGGGCCAGATCACTGATTACGACAAGCTTACCCTGGAAGTGTGGACCGACGGCAGTGTGCAGCCTGAAGATTCCATTGCATATGCGGCTAAAATTCTCAAGGAGCATTTGCAGATGTTCATCAACTTTGATGAAGAGCAGATACCCGATGAGGAACCCGAAGAGGAAGAGGTACATAAAATCAATGAAAACCTCTACTGCAGTGTTGAAGAACTCGAGCTTTCGGTACGCAGTGCCAACTGTCTGAAAAATGCAGAGATATCCCTTATTGGGGATCTGGTACAGAAATCCGAAGCTGAGATGCTGAAGACTCAGAACTTCGGGCGCAAGTCATTAAATGAGATTAAAGATATTCTGGCTGATATGGGACTTACATTGGGGATGAAACTGGATAATTTCCCCGATCCTGAGTACCTGAAGGTATTGCAGAAGGGACGTGAAGAGATCTGATCTCTTTTGCGGATAGAGGAAAGGAAAAACCGATATGCGGCACAATAAGAGTGGCAGACGTTTAGGGCGCAACAGCAGTCATCGTAAGGCGATGTTGCGCAATATGGTTACATCTCTGTTGGATCAGGAGAAAATTACCACAACTGATGCCAGAGCCAAGGAAGTGCGTAAACTGGCGGAGAAGATGATTACCCTGGGCAAGAAGGGTGATCTGCATGCACGTCGTCAGGCGCTTTCAGTTGTTCAGGATAAAAAAGTTGTGGCTAAACTGTTTGATCGGCTTGCACCCCGCTACGCAGAACGCAATGGCGGTTATACTCGCATCATGAAAGTCGGGAATCGTGCAGGCGACAACGCTCCCGTTTCTATTATCGAGTTCGTGGAGCAAGATCAGGCAGTTGCAGCAGAGTAATTCAGATGCATACAGGCAAATAAAAAAGGCAAGGGGTAACCCTTGCCTTTTTTATTTGCCCTTACCCGGCAGGTCGATATGAAGTTTAATCCAACGTTTTCTGAATTTGTAGATCAGGCTGCGCAGGGCAATATTGTTCCTGTGTATACGGAGATCCTCGCAGATATGGAAACTCCGGTTTCGGCATTTAAAAAAATCGATCGGGGTAACTGGTCCTATCTGCTCGAAAGTGTTGAGGGCGGTGAGAAATGGGGACGGTATTCCATTCTCGGGTCCGGAGATGCGAGCGTATTTCGCTCCCGGGGGAGGTATTTTGAGATCCTTCGCAACGACAGCGTGGTAAAGTACGGACATTCCTCCTCTCCTCTTGATGAGCTCGAAGCTATGTTTTCCGGCTACAGGCCGGTGGTCAATGCCGCGCTGCCGCGTTTTTTCGGCGGTGCGGTCGGGTACTGTGGTTACGATATGGTACGGTTTTTTGAAAAACTTCCCGATGCCAACCCGGCTCCACATGCCGCGTGGGACAGCTGTTTTGTGTTTTCTGATACCCTGCTTATTTTTGACAACAAAGAGCACAAGGTGAAGGTGATTCACAATGTTCATGTAAATGAGGCATCTGAAACGGCTCTCGAAGCTGCCTATGTTGCCGCATGCACTGCTATTGAGGCCACCTGTGCTCTGTTACGCGCCCCACTCAAACATAAGCCAGCTACACCTTGCCCGAAGGGCGCTGAATTCAAACCCAATTTTACTCCGGAGGCATTCGAAGCCGCGGTTCTGAATGCAAAGGAGTATGTGCGCAGTGGCGATGTAATCCAGGTGGTGCTTTCTCAGTGTTTCACCGGACATTCAGAGGTGGATCCCTTTGATATTTATCGCAGCCTGCGCACGATCAATCCGTCTCCCTACATGTTCTTTCTGCGCATGGGCGCCACCCTGGTTGTAGGAGCTTCTCCCGAGGTTCTGGTACGCAAGGAAGATAAGGATGTGGTGGTGCGCCCCATTGCCGGAACCCGCCCTCGTGGCGAGACTCCGGAGCAGGATCAGGCCCTGGAAAAGGAGTTGCTCGCTGACCCCAAGGAGGTCGCAGAGCATATCATGCTTGTCGATCTGGGGCGCAATGATCTAGGACGTATATGTACGACAGGTTCAGTCAGGGTGGATGCATTTAAAGAGATCGAACGCTATTCGCATGTGATGCATATTGTCTCCAATGTGCGCGGAACCTTGCGCCCGGAGTACAGTGCTTTTAATGCGCTGCGTGCTACATTTCCTACCGGAACCCTGAGCGGGGCCCCGAAAATACGCGCCATGGAGATCATTGATGAGCTTGAACCCCAGCGTCGCGGGATCTACGGTGGCGCGGTAGGATACTTTTCCTATACCGGGAATATGGATATGGCTATTGCGATCCGCACTCTTGTGATCCAGGATGGAGAGATCTTCCTTCAGGCCGGCGCGGGTATTGTCGCGGATTCTGATCCACAGGCGGAATATCAGGAAACCGTGAATAAGGCACGTGGCGCCATGCAGGCAATCCGTATGGCAGAGGAGGGGCTGGTCTGATGTTGCTCATGATTGATAATTATGACTCCTTTACCTATAATCTGGTGCAGTATTTCGGTGAACTTGGCCAGGACGTCGTGGTATATCGCAATGATGCAATCGACATCGCCGGTATTCAGACGCTGAAACCCGACCTGCTGGTCATCTCTCCCGGACCCTGTGATCCGGATCAGGCTGGAATCTCTCTCGATGTGGTGCGCGGCTTTTCTGGCAGAATACCTTTGCTCGGGGTATGTCTCGGACATCAGGCCATCGGCAGGGCATTCGGAGGCGAAATTGTGCGTGCCCCTGAGCTCATGCACGGAAAGACCAGTCCGGTAATACATGAAGATACCGATCTGTTCCGTGGGCTCCCCAATCCTCTCGCGGCCACGCGCTATCACTCTCTGGTGGTAAAGCGCGATACCCTGCCTGCGGTACTTAAGGTGACTGCATATACCGCGGATGGGACTATCATGGGGCTTGCACACAAGACTCTGCCGGTATGGGGAGTTCAGTTTCATCCTGAATCGATCATTTCGCAATCCGGGCACGAACTGCTGCAGAACTTTATCGATCTGGGTAAAGCTTACGGAGTTCAAATATGATTAAAGAAGCGATAGCTCAGGTGGTGGAGGGACATGACCTGAGCGAGAGTGTCATGGTGGAAGTGATGCATCAGATTATGGGCGGGGAGGCAACTCCGGCGCAGATCGCTGCATTTATCACTGCATTGCGCATGAAGGGTGAGACCGTCGAGGAGATCAGCGGGGCCGCGCGGGTAATGCGCGCGCGCGCTACCCCGATCCAGGTTGGTGCCAGGGTGGATATCGACCGCGAAGAGATCAACGTCGAGCGTGAAACCATCATCGATACCTGCGGAACCGGAGGGAGTGGAACCAAGACCTTCAATATCTCGACCACCGTCGCCATTGTCATTGCCGCCTGTGGTGTCAAGGTGGCAAAGCACGGCAATCGCAGTGTTTCCTCCGCGTGCGGGAGCGCGGATGTCCTCGAACATCTCGGGGTAAACCTCGATGTTTCGGTGGCAACGGTGGAAAAGGCGGTCAATGAGATAAATGTGGGTTTTCTGTATGCCCCGGCTCTCCACGGTGCGATGAAATTCGCTATCGGCCCCCGGCGCGAGATCGGGATTCGCACCATCTTCAATCTCCTCGGTCCACTTACCAATCCTGCCGCCGCCAATCGCCAGGTACTGGGGGTTTACCGCGAGGACCTGGTTGAACCTATTGCCAGGGTATTGCTGCGCCTGGGGTGTCGCCGTGGGTTTGTCGTTCACGGTCTGGACGGTATGGATGAGATAACCCTTACCACCAGCACCCGCATTGCCAGCATCGAAGACGGGCGCGTGGTCATCTCTCTTCTGCGTCCGGAGGATCTGGGCTTCAAGTGCTGCAATATGGAGGATATCAGGGGTGGTGACGCAGAGTGCAATGCACGCATCATCAGGGATATCCTGGCCGGGAATCCGGGGCCGAAACGGGATATTGTGGTTCTCAACAGTGCGTATGCCCTGGTGGCTGCACAGCAGGTTGGCACGGTTGAAGAGGGGATCCGCATGGCTCAAGAGGCCATCGACAGCGGCAGAGCCCGCACCAAACTTGACGAACTCATAAGGATAACCAACGCATGATACTGGACAGAATTCTGGCCCATAAACTTCAGGAAGTGCATGCGGCAAAAGCACGAGTTCCGCAGCATCTCCTCGAGCAGCGTTGTGGCGAGCTCCCTGCATGCCGTGGTTTTGAACAGCGCTTGCGTCAGGTGGGAGCGACCGACACCGCAATAATCGCCGAAGTCAAGAAGGGCTCTCCTTCCAAAGGGGTTATCCGCAGCGATTTTGATCCCCTCGAGATTGCTCGTGGATACGCGGAGGCCGGGGCCGCCTGTCTGTCGGTGTTGACGGATGAAAAATTTTTTCTCGGCAGCCTTAAGAATCTGGAGGTGATATCCGGGAGTGTGACGCTGCCGCTGTTACGCAAGGATTTTATCCTCGATCCATATCAGATATACGAAGCTAGGCTTCACGGAGCGGATGCAGTGCTCCTGATAGCCGCAGCCCTTGAAAAATCGCACCTGCGCACCTATCACCATCTCGCGCAGGAACTCGGCATGGATGTTCTGGTGGAAGTGCACAACCGCACCGAACTGGACATGGCGTTGGAACTGCCATGCACTATGCTGGGTATCAACAACCGCTGTCTCGACACCTTTGTCACCGATTTGAAGGTAACTGAGAATCTCATCGCACATATCAATGCGGATATGCTCGTGGTATCAGAGAGCGGCATCAACAGCAGGGGCGATATCGAGTATCTCCAGGGTGTGGGGGCCGGAGCTTTTCTGGTGGGTGAAAGTCTCATGCGCGAGCAGGATTATAAGGCCAAACTGCGCGAACTGCGCGGGGATGCAACGGCGTCACGCAGGGCTGAATCCGGTAGTGCGGGCAGGGCAGGGTAGTGGCTCAAGCAGGGGTACAGTTTCGCGTCCGCACCAAGGTCTGCGGTATAACCTCCAGCGCGGATGCCGACATGGCTGTCGCAGCAGGCGCGGATGCCATCGGACTGGTTTTCTATGCCGGGAGTAAACGCTGCGTCGAAGTGGAGCAGGCACGCAGGATATGTGCGGCTCTGCCTCCCTTTGTCACGCGTGTCGGACTGTTTGTAAATGAAAGCGGGACAGATATTCAGAAGATTGTCTCCACCTGTGGACTCGATGTGGCGCAACTGCATGGGGATGAAGAGCCCGAGGCGTGCAGCATCCCCGGCGTAAGAGTGATAAAAGCACTGCGCCTGCGGGAAAACAGTGATGTGAGCATATGTGATGCATACGCTGCTGCCGGAGTGGAGGGTTTTTTGCTTGATGCCTGGGTAGAGGATGCGTATGGAGGTACCGGAATCTGTGCGCCATGGGAGATTGCAGCGCGCTTTGCGCGCATCCACAGGGTTATCCTCGCCGGCGGATTGACCCCCGACAATGTGGCTGCGGCTATTGAACGTGTAAGACCCTATGCTGTTGATGTTTCCAGCGGAGTGGAGCAGAGTGCAGGGATCAAGGATGAAATCAAGGTGCGCGCATTTGTGGCCAATTCGATGCTTGCGTAAGTCCACAAGGTATTAAACCCCCTTACACACCGCCCTTCCTGTGTGCTGGCGTTTCCGGGAACGCGATGCAGGCATGGAGGCCGGCAGGAGAGATTGCCATGTATACATATCCTGACGCCCAGGGGAATTTCGGTCCTTTCGGAGGACGTTACGTGGCCGAAACCCTCATGCCCGCTCTGCTTGAACTCGAAGAGGGGTATGCGGCTGCATGTGCAGATCCGGATTTCGGGCAGGATCTCGAATACTATCTGCACAATTACGTGGGACGCCCGAATCCTCTCTACCATGCAGAGCGTCTCAGTGAACACCTTGGCGGCGCACAGATATACCTGAAACGCGAAGATCTCAACCATACCGGAGCCCATAAGGTCAACAATACCGTGGGGCAGATACTTCTGGCGCGGCGCATGGGTAAGAACAAGGTCATAGCGGAGACCGGCGCGGGTCAACACGGTGTGGCTACCGCTACGGTTGCGGCTCGTTTCGGGCTCGAGTGCGACGTGTTTATGGGAGAAGAGGATATCCGGCGCCAGTCGTTGAATGTGTTCCGTATGAAACTCCTCGGAGCCAGGGTGCATGCGGTGACAAGCGGTACTGCGACTTTGAAGGATGCCATGAACGATGCGTTGCGCTACTGGGTCAGCAATGTGCGCGACACCTTCTATGTGATCGGAACCGTGGCAGGGCCGCATCCGTATCCGAAGATGGTACGCGATTTTCAGGCCGTGATCGGACGCGAGACCAGAGACCAGCTGCAGGAGAAAATCGGACGCCTGCCTGATGTGCTACTGGCATGTATCGGGGGAGGATCCAATGCGATGGGATTATTCTATCCCTTTGTCAACGATAAACAGGTGCGCATGGTCGGCGTGGAAGCAGCCGGACACGGAATCGACAGCGGGAGACATGCGGCCAGCATTGGTGCCGGAGGAGTGGGGGTTCTGCACGGGAACAAAACCTTCCTGCTTCAGAGCGCTGACGGACAGATTGAGCACGCCCATTCTATCTCCGCCGGGCTCGATTATCCAGGTGTGGGCCCGGAACATGCGTTGTTACATGAGCTCAAGCGCGCTGAATATGTCTCCATCACTGATGATGAAGCGCTTGAAGGGTTTAAATTGCTCAGCGAGCTCGAAGGGATCATTCCCGCTCTGGAAAGTGCCCATGCCATTGCCCAGGTAATCAAGATGGCGCCGCAAATGGATAAAAATCAGACTATAGTTGTATGCCTGTCCGGACGTGGAGACAAGGACATGCATACAGTAGCAGACGCCTTTGGCGTTAACCTTTAAGGGGGATTGATGCGTTTCGAAGAACTGGAAATACCTGAACAGCTGCGCCAGGGTATAGCTGCGCAGGGCTTTACTCAACTTACCGAAGTACAGGAACGGGCAATACCGCTGGCTCTCGAGGGCCGGGATATTGCGGCTCAGGCTCAGACCGGAACCGGTAAAACCGCCGCGTTCATTATTTCGCTGTATACACGCCTGATGAACAGTTCCAGCTCTTCGGGGAAGCAACCGCGTGCCCTGGTGATCGCCCCCACGCGCGAACTGGTGGCCCAGATCGCCAGCGATGCTGAAGGACTCACAGCCAACAGCCCCATAACCATGAAGGCCGTGTACGGCGGTGTGGATTACGACAAGCAGCGCAAGGCCCTCGCGGCCGGAGTGGATGTCATTGTCGCCACGCCTGGACGCCTCATTGATTATGCCAAACAGAAAGTGTTTAATTTCAGCAAGATAGAAATTCTGGTCATCGATGAAGCTGATCGCATGTTTGACATGGGTTTTATAAAAGACCTGCGTTATATCCTGCGCCGTCTGCCTCCCTATGATAAACGCCAGACCATGCTGTATTCCGCTACTCTGTCACCGCGGGTGATGGAGTTGGCCTACGATTTTATGAATGAACCGGTTAAAATCCAGATTGAACCTGAGCAGGTGACCGGTGCCGCCATTGAACAGGTGGTTTATCACGTCGGACGGTCGGAAAAAATTCCGCTGCTGCTTGGGCTGTTACGCACTCAGATGCATGCGGGGAAGGTAATGGTGTTTGCCAACACCAAACGCGAAACCGAATATGTGACCTCGGTATTGCGTGAAAACGGACACCGGGCGGCGCTGATTTCCGGAGATCTGTCGCAACCCAAACGCATGCGGATTCTGCAGGATTTTAAGGATGCCAGGCTGGACATTCTGGTGGCAACAGATGTTGCCTCACGCGGAATTCATATCGACGATGTAACCCACGTAGTCAATTACGATGTGCCCCAGGATCCGGAAGATTATGTCCACCGTATCGGGCGTACAGCGCGCGCAGGCGCGAGCGGGCGCGCTATTATGTTTGCCGATGAGGAACTGGTATACAATCTGCCTCCCATTGAAGAATGTATCGGGCATAAAATTCCGCACGATGTTCCTCCTGAGGAGATGTTCTGTTGGGAATACAAGCGTCCTCGCCCCAAAAAGCGTCGTCCCGCTCCGGCTCCAAGAGGCAAAAAGGGTTCAACTTCCCAGGGAGCGGGTAAAGGCAGGGACGCGCGGCGCAGACCCGCTCCGTCACGCAAACGCAAACCGGGGGGACAAGAGCCGCGCTCATGAATGCTCCCCATGTCCCATCCGGTCTACTCGAATGCAGACGGTGTGAACGTCTTCATACCTTCATGCAGGAGCTTGAGCCCCGTAAGGGTTTGAATAAGGCTGACTACTGGAACAGGCCGGTGCCCGGATTCGGCTCCCTTGATGCGCGGGTGTGGCTCGTCGGCCTTGCCCCCGGAGCCCATGGGGCAAATCGCACCGGGCGCCCTTTTACCGGGGATGGAGCCGGAGACTTCATGTATCCACTCCTGCATCAGGCCGGGTTCTGTTCCGCACCTGCATATCCGATAAGCGCGGATGACGGGATGGAACTTCATGATCTGTATATCAGCAATGCGGTGAAGTGTCTGCCTCCGGGCAACAAACCCTGTGCTGCTGAATTTGCCGCCTGCAGAACCTGGCTTGAGAAGGAATGGCGCATGCTGGAACAGGTTCAAGTGCTTATCGGGCTCGGGCGCGGAGCTTTTATCAGCCTCCTTCACTTTTTTAAGCATCAGGGATTGGTAGAGCGTTTGAATGACTATCCCTTTGTCCATGGTGAGGCATACAGGATTACAGAAACACAGTGGCTGGTGCCCTGTTATCATACCAGCCGTTACAATGTTCAGACCGGGCGCATTACCGCACAGATGTTTCTGGATGTGTGCCACCGGGTCAGAGGGTTGCTGCAGAAGTGAAACACGTTTTATGGATCGCGGCATGAGCCTTTTTGACTTTGAGTAAAAAAGCGGTTGAAAGCGGCGCAGTCAATACATTAGACTTGAACGTCAACTTCTGAGGGTATCCGCATTGACCGGTGCCGTACAGGGTACGATGAATAGAGGGATAGAGGGAAATATGGGGCGTATAGAGCAGACCTTTGCACAGCTTAAGCACGAAAATCGTGCCGGACTGATCCCTTTCATAACCGCAGGCGATCCTGATATTGATACTACTTTTGAGATCATGCGCACCCTCGTGAGAGCGGGGGCGGATCTGATCGAACTGGGCATGCCTTTTTCCGACCCTGCCGCGGATGGACCTACCATCCAGGCTGCATCCCAGCGAGCTCTCGAAGCCGGAGCCACTTTGGAAGGTGTTCTGGGGCTGGTGGAGCGTTTCAGACAGGTTTCCGATGTCCCGGTAGTGTTGATGGGTTATTACAATCCCATTTATGTGTACGGGATGGAGCGTTTCGCCGCGCGTGCGGCAAAGGCCGGAGTGGATGGGATTCTACTCGTGGACGTACCCTTTGAACACCAGGTTGAGATCAGAGAATATCTCGATCCGCACTCCATCCGATGTATAACCCTGATTGCTCCTACCACCATGGAAGAAAGAATCCGGTGCCTGCTTCAGTGGGCGGAAGGGTTTGTGTACTATGTCTCCATGACCGGGGTTACCGGCACGGTTGCCATTGATTCGGCGTCTATTAAGCAGCGAGTCAATGAACTCCGCAAAGAGAGCCCTGTGCCGGTAGCGGTGGGGTTTGGCATAACTTCAGGTGCCGATGCACGTGAAGTTGCGGAGTTTGCCGATGCCGTAGTGGTGGGAAGCGCTCTGGTCAAGGTGATTCAGCGCTATAGCGGTAGTCCGGAGTTGCAGGATAAAGTAAGTGAATTTGTAAGCGATCTCAGACAGGGGATCGAACAGGCATAACTTCAAGTCCAATAAAAAAGCATATAGAGCGAGGATCTAGCATGGCATGGTTTAAAAAATCGAAGGCACCGATAAAGGCAGTAGAGAATAAAACAGTTCAGATGCCGGAAGGGCTGTGGGTAAAATGTAAAAACTGCTCTGAGATCATCTACGCCAAAGAAATCGAGCGCAACCTGAATGTCTGTCCCAAATGCGATTACCATTTTCGCATCAGCGCCAGAGCGAGAATTGATCTGGTTCTGGACAAAGGCTCGTTTGTAGAGATGGACGCCGACATCCAGTCGACTGATTTTCTCGATTTTAAGGACACCAAGAAGTACAAAGATCGCATCAAGGCCTCGCTGGCAAAAGCCGGTGGCGGTGATGCCGTGGTATGCGGCGAAGGGAGCATTGAAGGGCTGCCTGTGGTTGTATCTGTCTTTGACTTCAGCTTTATGGGTGGGAGCATGGGGTCCGTGGTGGGGGAAAAAATAACCCGCGCCATTGAACGCGGCCTCGAAACTCGGTCTCCGGTTATTATCTTTTCCTGTTCCGGCGGGGCGCGCATGCAGGAAAGTATCCTGTCGCTGATGCAGATGGCTAAAACCAGCGCCGCCCTGGCCAAGCTCAAAGAGGCGGGGATTCCGTTTATCTCGGTGCTTACCGACCCCACCACCGGAGGGGTTACCGCAAGTTTTGCCATGCTCGGTGACATCAATATGACCGAGCCCCGTGCTCTCATCGGCTTTGCCGGTCCGCGTGTGATTGAACAGACCATCCGCCAGAAACTCCCCCAGGGATTCCAGCGCTCAGAGTATCTGCTCGAACACGGAATGGTGGATATGATAGTGCCACGGCAGGAAATGAAGGCACGCCTTTCGCAGGTGTTGCGTATCTTTACCGCCGCAGCCTGACCCGGTTCTTTGCGCATGCACAGCGACGCGGCCCTGGATTATCTCTACAGTCTCGGGATGTTCGGGATCAAACTCGGGCTCGACAATATCAGGGGACTGCTTCAGCGTCTGGGGAATCCGCAGGGCGCATATCCCATCGTGCACGTGGCCGGTACCAACGGCAAGGGCTCGGTATGTGCCTTTCTCTCCCGGATCTGTACCCGGAACGGATATCGGGTCGGGGTTTATACATCCCCCCATCTACACTGCTTTAATGAACGCATCCGCATCGGCTCTGAGTTTATCTCCACTCAGGAGATAGCAGAGCTTACTACTGAAATCCGCGCTGTGGCTCAGGATATCCAGCCCACCTTTTTTGAGTTCACCACCGCCATGGCGCTGGTGTATTTTTCGCGCCACAATGTCGATTTTGTGGTACTTGAAGTGGGCATGGGGGGACGTCTGGATGCCACCAATGTGGTTGATCCCGCATTGAGTGTAATAACACCGGTGGCATATGATCATACCGCGTATCTTGGGAACTCCATTCTCGATATTGCCACAGAAAAGGCGGGAATTATCAAGCCGGAGGTTCCCGTGGTGCTCGGAGCGCAGATTCCTGCGGTTGAAGAATATCTGCAGAAAACTGCTGCGGGCAGAAATGCGCCCTGCTATACCAGTGGAACCGATTTTCTGGTCTATGAAGTTGAGCGTACCGCAGAAGGCATTATTCACTTCGATGTAGTTACCCCGCAGCGGACCTGGCGCAAGCTAACGCCGGGTTTGCATGGGCGTCATCAGGGTGAAAACCTCGCGACAGCCCTTATGGCTCTTGAAGTTCTTGTACAACAGCTGAAGATGAAGATTGACCCCGAACGAGCGACACATGCTATAGCGGACACTTTCTGGCCCGGACGCCTCGAATGGATTGACTGTGCTTTCGGCAGGGTTCTGCTGGACGGTGCGCATAACGCAGCCGGATTGGAGGCGCTGCGCCAATATCTGGACGAACGCGCGCTGACATCGGTTCACTGGGTGGGCGGATTTAAACAGGATAAGGATGCGGACAAACTCATCCCCCTGTTATGCGCACATATTGGGTGTTTTTATGCAGTACCTGTGCCGGTGGATGAACACTGGGATCCTGGCGCCCTTGCCTCTATGGCTGCCGGTGAGGGGATAAAGGCAGAAGCCTTTTCCGATGTGGAAACGGCGTTAAAGCAGGCGTTGTCCAGTTGCGTCTCCGGTGAGATTGTGCTGGTTGCCGGATCACTGTTTTTAGTGGCGGAAGTGAGGCGTATTCTGAATTTGCAAAATGGGGATATACATGCGCGTAATCAAGCGATTTAACTGGCTGAGTTGCATAATCCTGTTTTGCACTCTCTGTATAAGTGTTTCAGGTATGGAGAGGAAAGCCTGTGCGGCGGATTATGCCGGTGTCCCTGTTTCGCTGGAAGCGGACACCCTGGAACGCGATGCGGCTACCGGTGTATATACCGCCACCGGCAATGTTCATATCAGACAGCAGGATACCGAACTTGAAGCCGATACAGTGCGTTACGACTCCAAAACCGAACGCGCAGAGGCCAGTGGGCATGTATTTTTGAAGGATCCGGACGGCTATCTCTACGGAGAGCAGATGCAGGTGGAGATGGAGAATGCTACCGGAATTGCGTATAACGGAGGCGGATTTATCTCCGCATATGACTTTCGCCTCAGCGGAAGAGAAATTGAGAAGCTTTCCGATGAGCGCTATCGGGTAAAAGATGGTTTTTTTACCACCTGCGCTGGGCGGGTCCCCGCGTGGAAGTTCGGCGCAAGGAGTGTGAGCGTTACCCCTGAAGGTTTTGCGCGGGCAAAGCACGTAAAATTCTATCTTAAAGATCTGCCGGTTTTGTATCTGCCTTATATAGTCTACCCGGTAAGAACCAAACGCAGTTCCGGTTTTCTCCTTCCGATGGGGGGCTATTCCAGTGATCGTGGTATGCAGCTTTCGCTCGCCTACTATCAGGTACTGGGGCAGAATCAGGACGCTACTGTATATGTGGATCATTTTTCCAAGATGGGCCTTGGTACCGGCCTGGAGTATCGGTATATATTCGGCCGGGATAATGCCGGGGAGGCTAATCTCTACTATGTGTCTGCCTATGATGATTCAAATCAAAATGACTTTTCTGATCGCTATGCGTGGCGCTGGGATCACCTGGGTACATTGCCGGGCGGCGTGCGCTTCAGCGCGGATACCGAGTATGTAAGCGAGCGCGATTACTTTAAAGATTTCGGCACTGTAGCGGAGGAGTACAATAAGGATGAAGTGGAATCCACTGTGGCGTTGAGCCGTACCTGGGGCAATCTCTCACTCACTTCTCAGTTCCTGTATACCAAGGATCTCGAATGGGGCGCGGATAATGATCAAACCCTGCAGCGTCTTCCCGAGGTCCAGCTCGATTATATGCGCACCCGCATAGGGGATACTCCTCTGTATGCAAAATTTGAATCCAGCGGCACCTATTTCTGGCGCCGCGAAGGTCTGACCGGAACCCGCTTTAACATTCGTCCCTCTCTTTCTGCTTTTTTCATGCCCCTGGGGATGCTTGAACTTGAGCCTGAAGTGGGGTATCGCCAGCGCATTTATTCCACTTCCGCTGATCGGCATACCCTCGAGGAAGATGGCTATGAACACGCGGAAAACTGGGATTTTTCCACGCGTATGGCAACGCGGGTATCACGGGTGTTCGAACTTGCGGATAGCGGCCTTACCAAGCTTCAGCACAGTATTGAACCCGAAGTTACCTATTACTACACGCCACGCAAGGATCAGGATCATCTCCCATATTTTGATACGGACGATCGGGTGGAGCACCAGAACAAGGTGGAATATGCCCTGGTTAACAGATTGACGGCCAAATTCGTCGATGAGCAGAGCGGTTCGCCGCTTTACCGCGAACTGGCGTATTTCAAATTATCTCAGGAATACGACATCTGGGTGAGTCGTAAGGAGCGCGAAGAGCGCTACAACTACGATCGCTTTTCAGATATTGAGGCCGAGTTGATTTTGCGCCCGTTTTCATCCTGGAAGGTGGATCTGGATTCAGCCTACAATCCGCACGAAAACAAGCTCGAAGAATTCAATGCACGCACCACCTTCAATGCCGCTCCGGAGCGCAGCATTTCCCTTGAGTATCGCTATAATCGGGATACTTCAGAATATATGGCGGCGCGCGTCGAACTGGATCTGCTTGATCCGGTGTATCTGATCTACGAGAAACGCCACGATATTATGGAATCGGAACGCCTTGAAAATGTGGTGCATCTGGAGTATCGCGCCCAGTGCTGGAGCTTGTATTTAAGCTATCGCGATACCCTGGACGACCACGAAGTAATGCTGGGTTTTGCCCTGACCGGTGCCGGACGTGTGGCGCGGATAGGGGGCAGCCTCGGGCTTGAAAACGATAATGACAATGACGGCTATAACGACAGCAGTATCGGGGAAATTCCATAGGGTATCTTTTATCTGAAAAACAGGTATGCTAATGCTCGTACGCAAAAGCATGCTGTTTCGTGTCTGTATCGCCATGCCGGGAAGCCCCGTTCAGATTCCCGGATCAGAAGCAGACGCATGGCCTTTAAACGCATGGTAGCAGATATGCCTCTTTTTGCCGAAAACGAACTTCTGGATGCATGCCGGGTGCTGTTTGGCACCGAAGTGCAGTTGAATCGTGATTTTCTGTTTTATATGCAGCCTGGTGGAGTGAAGAGCGCCTTCAGGCAGAAAGCCAAACAGATTCATCCGGATATGTACACGGGTGCTTCAGCCGACGAGTATGAACGTCAGACTGAGCTGTTTCGCGATGTTAACGAAGCGTATAAACTTCTCGATCGTTTTACCGCAACTGAGAACAAACGCCTTTGGACTCCGGCAGACCAAGAAACCACGTTCAGATATGATTCCGCTGCGTCCCCCTCTACCCGGGAAACCTATGAAGAAGAGGATGAATTCTCTCTGCCGCAACGCTACCTGGAGGCAGGGTTGTACCTGTATCATCGCGGGATAATCACTTATGCGGAAATGATTGAGGCATTGGTATGGCAGCGACGTCAGCGTCCCGTCCTCGGTGATCTCGCACGGCGCTGGGGTTGGCTTAAGGACAAGGACATTGAGGCCATAAACCGGCAGCGCACATTCCGGGGACGTTTCGGGGCACGGGCGGTGCATTACGGCTATCTTACCCCGTTTCAGGTGCAGGTTCTGTTGCGGTATCAGCAGCGCTGCCAGCAGCCCTTTGCGCAGTACTTTGTCGAGCAGGGGATTCTCAGCCGTGATGAGGTCGAACGCCTCATGCGTCAGCAGGCTCAGCATAACGCGAGATTTAAACGCCATAAACCATAAGCCAGAATATGAAAAATTTTCTTACACCAGTAGAACTCGCTGAGCACGTAGTTGTCTGGGGGCAGGCAAAGACCACGCATACCCCTGCCAGAGCGCTGCTCCTTGGATGCCTGGCCGGAGCATACATCGGATTTGCCGCACATCTGGCCACCGTAGTCGGTACCGGTACCGTAACCTGGGTCGGTTTACAGCAGTTTGCCGTAGGGACGGTGTTCAGCCTCGGCCTGATGCTGGTGATTATCCCTGGTTCGGAATTATGGACCGGGAATACCCTGATGAGTGCTGCATTCCTGGAACGCCGCGTCACCCTGGCGCAGGTGTTGCGTAACTGGGTGCTGGTATATCTGGGCAATCTCCTTGGCGCTGTGGCCCTTGCGTGGATGATCGCAGGGCAGAGTGGTATCCTGGATGGGGCTTTCGGACTCAAGGCGGTAGAGATAGCCGTGGCCAAGGTTGAACAGAACCCCGGACACAACCTTGCATATTTCTTTCGCGCCGTAGGCTGTAACTGGCTGGTATGTCTTGCGGTGGTGCAGGCGATGGCAGCGCGGGATATCGCAGGTAAGGTTCTGGCTGTATTTTTTCCCATTATGGCTTTTGTGGCATCGGGATTCGAACATGCCATAGCCAATATGTATTTCATCCCGGCGGGAATTTTTGCCGCCGAGCTTGAAGGCGTAAGAGCGCTGTGCAGCATGGAGGCCAGGGTGCTGGAACAGCTTAACTGGGCTAATATGTGGGAGTACAACCTGTTGAGTGTGACTCTGGGAAATCTGGTCGGGGGTAGCTTGTGTGTGGGGGCATGCTACTGGTGGATTTATCGCTCCCGGGCCGCTACATCAGAATCAGAGTGATTATTCCAGGGAGTTTTTGCCAGAGGATGGTCGTGCTCGAAACACTTCAATCGGGTCTGTGACCGCGTTGCCGAAACTTCCCGGATTAAAACGTCCATCTTCGAGCATCGTACAGGTTGACAGAATTTGCTCAAAGCGTCTGCGGGGGATCTCTTCCGCCCCCAGAGAGAGTAGATGCGGCGTGGGCATCTGGCAGTCGATCAGGATATAGTGATGCTGGAGCAGATGTGCCGCCAGAGCGACAAAGGCGACCTTGGATGCATCGGTTCGCCGGTGAAACATGGATTCGCCGCAGAAACATCTACCGAGCGCGATTCCGTACAGCCCTCCCACCATTTCATCCCCGCTCCAGCACTCTATACTGTGGGCAAAATCCAAACGATGCAGAAATGTATATGATGTCTGCATTTCAGGGGTTATCCAGGTCTGCGTGCTGCGCTCCTGCGCATGGGCGCAATGATGGATGCACTGTTCAAAATCGGCATCAATGGTGATGCGAAATTTCCGGCGGCGCAGAGTTTTCTTCAGGCTCCGGCTTAAGTGGATTTTGTGCGGGAACAGAACGCAGCGTTGGGGCGGTGCCCACCACAGCAGCGGTTCATCCGGATTGTTCCACGGGAATATCCCCCGCGTGTAGGCATAGAGTATCCGTGCCGGGGTGAGATCGCCCCCCAGCGCCAGCAGTCCATTGCTTTCGGCCAGATGGGTGGGGGGAAAACTCAGTTCGTGGTTGAGGCTGAAGACAGGCATCCCGGTCTCTTCTGCTGCTTATTCAGTTTCCGGGATGAACCTGAAGGTCAGTTCATCGTTACGACATCCGATCCGCACTTTCCCGCCGTTTTTTAAGGCACCAAACAGAATCTCATTTGCGAGGCGATTACTGATCTTATCCTGGATCAGGCGATCCAGGGGTCTGGCGCCGTAACGCCGGTCAAAACCGTGACGCGCCAGATATGCGCGTCCTGCGGAAGAAATATGCAGGTGGACGTTTTTTTCCTGCAGGCGCTGTTTTACTTCGGCAACAAACTTGTCCACCACCTGTCTTACCTGCTCAGCTTCCAGAGCGGAGAACGTGACAATGGCATCGAGACGGTTGCGGAATTCCGGGGAGAAAAACCTGTTCAGAGCCGGATCCGGACTCCGGTTGGAGCCGGTGGCAAAACCGATGGGTGCCTGGCTCATTTCGCGCGCACCGGCATTGCTGGTCATGATGATGATGCAGTCGCGAAAGTTCGCACTTTTGCCGTTGTTGTCAGTCAGGGTGCCATTGTCCATAATCTGGAGCAGGACATTGATGAGATCCGGATGTGCCTTTTCAATCTCATCAAGTAAAAGCACACAGTGCGGGGTTTTGTTGAGGGCATCGGTGAGCAGACCACCCTGTTCGTAGCCCACGTATCCGGGCGGGGCGCCGATCAGGCGTGCCACCGCGTGCTTTTCCATGTATTCACTCATGTCAAAACGGATGAAAGCTATTCCCATCTGGCGTGCGAGCTGCCTGGCGACTTCGGTTTTCCCTACGCCGGTGGGGCCGGCGAATAAAAATGAACCCATGGGGTGATCCGGGTGATCGAGACCGGCGCGGGCGCGCAATACCGCCTGCACCACCTGCTCAATGGCATGATCCTGACCGAACACCTTTTTCTTCAGGCGCTTTTCAAGGCGGGCCAGATTGGTGCGGTCGTCATGGGCCACTGAGCGGCGCGGAATCTGCGCCATTGCGGCGACAACCTGCTCGGCATCCCGCACGCTGGCGCTGTGGCGTACCTTGGCCCCGGTGTGGAGACGCGCCCCGATTTCATCGAGCAGGTCGATGGCGGAATCGGGCAGATGGCGATGGTGCAGATGGCGCTGCGCCAACTCGGCGATGGTCTGCAAGACATCGTTATCAAAGCTTACCGCATGGAACTCCTCATACTGGGCTTTGAGCCCCTTGAGAATCAGCACCGTCTCTTCCAGGGAAGGTTCATGGACATCGATTTTCTGGAATCTGCGCGACAGTGCACGATCCTTTTCGAACAGGCGTTTGTATTCATCATAGGTGGTTGCGCCGATACAACGGATTTTGCCGCCTGCAAGCACGGGCTTGAGGATGTTTGAGACATCCAGACTTCCGCCACTTGTAGCTCCGGCACCGATGATGGTGTGGATCTCATCTATGAACAGGATGGGCATGGGCAACGCGTTTAGTTCGTGCATCACCTGCTTTAAACGCTCTTCAAAGTCTCCGCGGTATTTAGTGCCCGCGAGCAGGCTTCCCATATCCAGGGCGTATATTTGTGCATCCGCGAGCATCCGGGGAACATCCCCGGATTCAAGCAGAGAAGCCAGCCCCTCTGCAATCGCGGTTTTACCCGTACCGGGTTCTCCAACCAGAACGGGATTGTTCTTTCGTCTGCGGCACAGCACCTGAAGCATGCGTTGCAACTCTGAAGCACGTCCGATAAGGGGGTCGATATCCTGCTGCCGCGCCCTGGCGCGCAGATCAACGGTGAAGCTCTCCAGGGCAGTGCGATTTTTATCCCGTGAGCGTTCCTGGGGTTGCTCATCAGCGTCAGGGGCATCATGCTCAGGCTCCGGGGCAGTTCCATGGGAAATCGCCTGCAGAATATCGAGGCGCTCAATGCCGTGTGCTTTGAGAAGCTGGGTGGCATAGCTCTTCTTTTCATTCATTATCGAAGCGAGGATGTCGCCTATCTGCACCTCTTCGCGCCCGGCCGCAGCGCAGTGGGTTACGGTGTGCTGCAGAATGCGCTGAATGGCAATCGACTGCTGCGGCACATAGTCCTCCTCTTCCTCTGCAGGGATGCTCTCTACATCACTGGAGAGATAGGTGCTGACCGATTGGCGCAATTCATCCACGTCCGCGCCACAGTGGGTGATGACATGCTGGGCTTCATCGCTGAAGAGCATGGCGTACAGCAGATGCTCGGTTATGAGGTATTCGTGCTGACGTTTCTGGGCTTCCTGAACCGCCAGCGAAAAAACCACCTGTACTTCGTTGCTGAAAGTCAATTTATTCCCGCTCTTTCTTCTTTAGATATCGATCCGCATAAAGCGGATCAGCGTTTCCCCGAACGTAATTAATCACTGGAATTTGAAATAGCCTCAGGAGATAGAGCCATGGTTTCCGGTGGAAGGGGGCTGTTGGCTTCCGGATAGAGCCAGTCAAGCCTCAGGACGAGTTTATGCGTCCCTGAAACCGGGAATTATGGCTCTTCACACCTATGTTGTAAATAGTTATCCCCGAACTATGCCGGTTGAATGCTGCAGCGCAGGGGATGTCCCGCCTGCCTGGCCATGCGATGTACGGTCTCAACCTTGGTTTCGGCAATTTCGTATGTATAGTTGCCGCATATCGCCTTTCCTCTGGTGTGGATGGTAAGCATGATGCTGGTGGCTTCAGTGTGGCTTTTGTGAAAAACATCCTCCAGCACCATCACTACAAACTCCATGGTAGTGTAATCATCGTTGTGCATGATTACAACATAACGTGGTGGTAAGGCGTTTTTGTGCCGGGTAGCACTGGAGTGTTTTACTTTCGGGTCGGCGCTGTTGCTCATGTGCGGTCCTCGATCATGAAGGCAAATCCCTGTGACACCATCTGCCTTGAAATGCTAGCATAGTTTCCGCCCGGAAACCAACGCATGAAAAAGGACGAAAGCGCTTTCCCCGATAATCCAGGTTGTGTTCTGCCGCATGGAATATGATGTTCCATCTAAATTTTTTTATCCAAGTGACCGAAAACATGTTGAGATGTGCAGGCCGATAGATTAGACTTGGCTTATTTCCTCATCCGGAACGCGCATTAATTACTTGAGATCACGGTATCCCCGATGGCTGAAGAGCAAAAACCACAACAGCAGAAACAGAACACTCCGGTGAAGACCCCGCGCAGATCGGTATCTCTGGCGCTGTTGACCCTGGCTGTTCTGGCTCTTTCATCTCTGGGTGATAATGGAGTACTTAAGTTGATGGAAGTGGTGGACTATCGAGGTGAACTTGAGGAACGCAAAGGGGCACTGACCCGCGAAAATGAACGTCTCCAGGCCGAATTGCACGCCCTGCAGCATGACGACCACTACATAGAGCAGGTAGCGCGCGGAACCCTGAGCCTGGTACGTGAAGGGGAGACGGTATATCAGTTTAAGCAAACAGAACGTTGATTGTTGGAGCCAAACGCTATAAAATGCTGTATCAGGTTTGAAAAGGGGTCTTCTATGATCCCTTTTTTTATGCGTTCATATGTGCGTCCGGAAGATTTATACGTCGGGCCGGGTGTGGCATAGAGCTTCTATAAAGATAAAAACAAGGAATTAACACAAAAATGAAAGATACCCTTCGAAATGCAGTAAGAGATGCTCTGCAGGCATGTTATGAAGCTCAGAGTCTGAGTAGCGGAACCTATCCGGAATTTACCCTTGAAGTCCCCAATCTCAGCGAACACGGGGATTTTGCTGTGAATGTGGCAATGATGCTGGCGAAGGCTGAAAGAATGCCGCCGCGTAAGATTGCTGAAATTCTGGTGGCTCAGCTCGAGACTCGGGACTCGATATGGAGCAGGGTTGAGATTGCCGGCCCCGGTTTTATAAATTTTTTCCTTACTCCGGCGTGCTGGTATCAGGTGCTCGAAAATGTACATCGCAGCGCAAGCAGCTACGGTGCGAGCAGTATGGGGGCAGGGAAAAAAATTCAGGTAGAGTTTGTGAGTGCCAATCCTACAGGGCCACTGCATATCGGACACGGGCGTGGTGCCGCGACTGGTGATGCGGTAGCTGCGGTGCTGCAGGAAGCCGGTTACGAAGTTCAGCGTGAATACTATATTAATGATGCCGGCAATCAGATGGACACTCTGGGGCGTTCCATCTGGTTACGCTACCAGGAGTTGCACGGGCGTACCATTGAATTTCCACAGGATTGTTATCAGGGCGATTATATCGTGGATATCGCGCGCCAACTTGCTGATGAGCACGGCGCCGCGCTCCTGGAGCGCGATGAGCAGGAGGTTGTAGCCTTTTGCGCCCAATTGGGGGGTGAGCAGATCCGGGCCGGGATCGACAGCGATCTGCAGAGTTTCGGAATATGTTTTGACAACTGGTACAGTGAGCAGAGTCTCTACGATCGCGGCCTGGTGGCGCGGGGCATTGAAACCCTGACTGAACGCGGTTACACCTATACGGAAGGTGGCGCGGTGTGGCTGCGAACCACGGAATTCGGCGATGATAAAGATCGGGTGCTGGTACGTGCCAATGGGGCAACAACCTATTTTGCTTCGGATATAGCCTACCATCAGGAGAAGTATGAACGCGGTTTTGACACCGTGATCGATGTATGGGGCGCGGATCACCACGGCTATGTGCCACGCATGAAAGCAATGCTTGCGGCCCTGGGTAAGGAACCGGATCGCCTTCACATCATTCTGGTGCAACTTGTGAACCTGCTGCGTGGCGGAGAGCAGGTAGCCATGAGTACCCGTGGCGGAACCTTTGTAACCCTGCGTGAAGTACTGGACGAAGTGGGCCGGGATGCATGCCGGTTCTTTTTCCTTATGCGTCGTTCCGACAGTCAGCTCGATTTTGACCTTGAATTGGCGAAACAGCAGAGTAACGAAAATCCGGTATACTATGTTCAGTATGCCCATGCGCGTGTCTGCAGTATCAACCAGAAAGCAAAAGATGCGGGCATTGAATATGCTCCGAGCATGGAAGTGGATGTTACCCGGCTTGCTTTGGATGAGGAACTCTCCCTGGCGAGGCTGTTGAGTCGCTATCCTGAAGTTGTGGAGGCTGCCGCTCTTAACTATGAGCCCCACCGCCTTACTTTTTATGTGCAGGAGCTTGCAGCCAGATTTCACAGCTACTACAATCAGCATCGGGTGATTATCGAGGATGTGGAAACCACCCGGGCGCGTTTGTATCTGGTGAATGCGGTTAAGATCGTACTGGCAAATGTTTTGCGGGTTCTGGGGGTGAGTGCTCCGGAGCAGATGTAAGCTTACATGAAAGGTGGCGGATATGACACAGGCGGAATACAGGCGCCCGCGTAATGCAGGGCGGCGTAAAATAGGAGTGGCTTTACTTCTGGTCGTGGTGTTGTGCCTTGTCTGTTTTGCCCTGGGCATAATGGTCGGTGGTTCCGGTTCTGATGATCGCGATACGCAAGAGCGTGAACAGACAGTAAGTACGGTGAGTGTACGTGAAACCCCCGGTTCTCAGCCTGCGGCAGAAGTGACGGGCCGGGAACAGGGCAAGAAAAAGATTCCATCTCAGGATGCTGAGGCGCTTCAGACCACAGAGCGTGATGAGGAAGTTTCACCGCTAAAGAAAGCGGAATCCGAATTGAAAGAAAAGCCGCCTGAAGATGAAGTGGTGCAGGAGATTCCTTTAGGTAGCGGTATCAATACCCGTAGAAAAGAAGCAGGAACCCAAAGTTCCGGGTCTGCGGTGCAGCCCGCAGCGGAGCAAAAGAGCGCGGAAAAAGAGATTGCTCCAGCTGAACCTGCATCTGCGCCTTCAGTTAAGCAGGATACAGCCGAAACCGTTTCAGACTCATCCTCTTCTGCAGAGGCGGTGCAGGCCTCCATTGAAGGTGGATATGTAGTGCAGATCGCCTCATTTCGTGCTAAGGAGGATGCCGATTCTTTGGCGCAAAAGCTTAAGACTGAATTTCCGGCATATGTGCGTAAAGCCGACCTTGAAGAAAAGGGGATATGGTATCGGGTGCTGGTGGGGCCGATAGACGAACGCAAGAAAGCCGATGAAGTACGCAGCAAAATAAAGGAGAAGGCAAATCTGGATGGTTTTGTAAAAAAAGCGCCCTGAACGCCCTGAAAAGGGGTAGAGAGATTATTTCATTTTTGCCTTGACTTCGGCACGGCAAACGAGTACATTGCGCTTCGTTTTGACGCGGGGTGGAGCAGTTTGGTAGCTCGTCGGGCTCATAACCCGAAGGTCGGAGGTTCGAATCCTTCCCCCGCTACCAATAATAAACCAAAGGCGGTGTAGCTCAGTTGGTTAGAGCATGCGGCTCATATCCGCAGCGTCCGGAGTTCGAATCTCTGCACCGCCACCATTTATACAAAGCCCCTCCAGCTGTGAGGGGCTTTTTTCGTATGTATCCTCCAGATGTTTTCAGGTGCCTCGATTCCCGCGATGGCATGCTGCTGATGTCTGCTCTGTATAATTCCTTGCTATGCACCCGATATGATGTCCGGGATCACACAGATGGAAGCACTTGTTCAGCAAAATATCCGCGAGTATAACCTGTTTTCAGCTGGAGACGGGGTGCTGGTAGCAGTATCCGGAGGCGCTGATTCCACGGCGTTGCTTCATGTTCTGTGGCGTCTTGCTTCAGACCTGGGGGTTAGAGTGGTCGCGGCCCATCTCAACCACGGAATACGCTCTGGCGCCGGTGCTGATGCACTCCATGTCGCGCGTCTGTGCAGAGCTCTGGGGATTGCATGCGTGTTCGGGAACGAGAATGTGCCCGCATATGCTGCCGGGCAGAAAATGGGACTTGAAGAAGGCGGGCGGATATTACGTTACCGTTTTTTACGCCAGAGTGCTCACAGATGCGGGTGCAATCGGATCGCCACCGCGCACCACCTTCAGGACCAGGCCGAAACCCTGATAATGCGTCTGGCCCGCGGGACATCCACGCCAGGTCTTAAGGGAATCCCGGTGTACGATCCTCCCTTTGTCCGCCCGCTGCTTGCGGTGGAACGCAGTCAGGTAGTGGAATATCTGCGGCGGCATAATCTCACCTGGGTAGAAGATGAGACCAATGCTGACAGTCGTTTTACCCGCAACCTCGTAAGGCATCAGCTTATGCCGGTACTGGAAAGGGTGCATCCCCAAGCACAGACTCACCTGGCGCACCTGGCGCGTCAGGTGAGTCTGGAAGAACATTACTGGGATGCGGAGGTGGGAAAAATCCTGCAGCATGCGCGTTTCGGCACTGATGAAATACGTATTCCCTGTGGCGTCCTGGCCGGTTTGCATCCGGCTTTGCGCATTCGCGTCCTCCGCGCACTTCTTGAACGGGTGCGCCGGGGGCTTCACGGGCTGGAGAGCAGACATCTGCACCTTCTCGATTCGTTGTTTACGACATCCAGAGGGCAGGTGCAATTTGATCTGCCCGGAGCCTGGGTGGCAAAACGTTACGCTGATGTAGTGTTCCGTCGCAACCCGCCTGCAGAAAAACGCACAGATTTCCTCCTGTGCATTGATGGCCCCGGTACATATGATTTGCCTGATGGTTCAAAAATTATCCTGACGAAATGCACCGAACCGGGCACAGAAACACCCTGGTGCGTGGAGTTTGATTCCGCTCAGGTGGACTGGCCTCTGTATGTGCGCAACAACAGACCGGGGGATCGTCTGCAGTGTGTGGGTATGTGTGGGAGCAAGAAACTCAAAGCCGTTTTTTCCGAACGCAGACTTGAAGCCGAAGAACGAAAATCGGTGCCCCTGCTCTGCACCCATGACCATGAGGTGCTCTGGGCCATGGGAGTTCGGCGCAGTCGTCTGTGGCGGTGTCGATCCGATGCAGACAGGGTGTTGCGGGTTCTTTTTAGCCCCCGTGACCCGAAAATATAATTGAGCGCACACGGGGGCTGTGTTACCTTGCAAGTTGGTTTTTTAGATGTCTGGTATCAAGTGTGCCCGCTTATTCGTATGATGCGGACCAAGCCGATAATAACTGGGGAGGGAAAGTGAATCAGTTCTATAAAAATATAGCTTTGTGGCTTGTTATTTCTCTGGTGATGATTCTGCTGTTCAATATGATGACCAAGCAGGAGACTCAGCAGGAATCAATCAGTTACACGGCATTCGTCAATGCTCTGGATGATGGCCGGGTTGAAGAGGTCGTGATCCAGGGATCCAACATCGACGGGATATACAACGACGGCACTCACTTTAAAACCTTTGCCCCTTCTGATCCGGAGCTTATCCAACAGCTGCGCCAGAAGGAAGTGGTAATTGAAGCCAAGCCCGAAGAAGATCGCAGTTTCTGGATGACCATGCTGGTCTCCTGGGGGCCAATCCTGCTCCTGATTGCCGTATGGATATTTTTCATGCGCCAGATGCAGGGCGGGGGCGGCAAAGCCATGAACTTTGGAAAGAGCAAGGCCCGCCTGCTGACGGACACCCAGGGGCAGGTTACTTTCAAGGATGTTGCCGGGGTTGATGAGGCGAAGGAAGAACTTGAAGAGATAGTCGCGTTTCTGAAGGATCCGAAAAAATTCACCCGCCTTGGCGGACGAATCCCTAAAGGGGTGTTGCTTGTGGGTTCTCCCGGTACAGGTAAAACCCTGCTGGCGCGCTCTATTGCCGGGGAAGCGGATGTGCCGTTTTTCACCATCTCCGGTTCCGACTTTGTGGAGATGTTTGTCGGGGTTGGAGCAAGCCGGGTGCGTGATCTGTTTGCTCAGGGGAAGAAGAACGCGCCCTGCATTATCTTTATCGACGAGATCGATGCTGTAGGACGGCATCGTGGTGCCGGCCTGGGCGGAGGTCATGACGAGCGTGAACAGACCCTCAACCAGCTGCTGGTGGAGATGGACGGGTTTGAGTCCAATGAAGGGGTTATCCTGATCGCGGCGACCAACCGCCCGGATGTCCTGGACCCGGCTCTGCTGCGCCCCGGCCGTTTTGATCGTCAGGTAATTGTACCGCGTCCGGACGTACGCGGGCGCACCAAAATTCTTCAAGTACATGCAAGTAAAATTCCTATTGATGACAGCGTGGATATGGAGATTGTCGCCAAAGGGACTCCGGGTTTCTCCGGCGCTGATCTTGCCAATCTGGTTAACGAAGCCGCTCTTCTTGCCGCGCGCGAAAACAAGGATCATGTCGGGATGCGTGAACTTGAATATGCCAAAGATAAGGTCTGGATGGGGGCGGAACGTCGCTCCATGGTGATTACCGAAAAAGAGAAAAGGATCACTGCGTATCACGAAGCGGGACATGCACTGGTGGCGCTCAAGACTCCCGGATCTGATCCGGTGCATAAGGTCTCCATTATCCCACGCGGGCGTGCCCTCGGGGTTACCATGTATCTGCCTCGCGAGGAGACCTACAGCCAGAGCAAAGAAGACCTCCTCGGCTCCCTTGCCGCCCTCCTGGGCGGACGTGCGGCGGAGGAATACTTTCTTGACAGCGTCACTACCGGAGCAAGTAACGACATTGAGCGGGTTACCAACATTGCCCGCAAGATGGTGTGTGAGTGGGGTATGAGTGAGAAGCTCGGGACCCTCTCTTTCGGAGAAAAAGAGGGTGAGGTGTTCCTCGGCAAAGAGATGAATCATACGCGTAATTACAGTGAATCCACGGCAGAGCTGATTGATGCCGAGGTGAAGCGTATCGTAACGGAAGTGTACGATAGGACGCGGCAGATCATAAAAGACAATGCCGACATACTCGAACGCATGGCGCAGGAATTGCTTGAACGCGAAACCATCGACAGCAAGGATATCGAACGCATAATGGCTGGAGAATCACTTCCTCCCGAGGAAGGGGATAAAAAAGCTGATCCTGCTGCAACCGTGAAGGATGGTGCGGTTATCGCTCCTGAGGAACCGCCTGAAAATGCCTAGCTCGATGCGTATCCTGCGTGGCTACGATGAGACCGCAATGCGCAGGCAGCTGGAAGAGGTGGGCGTGGATCCCGGGGGGATCCGGCGCATGCTGGGCAAAACCCGGATTATCAATGTGCTGATCAGCGCAGTCCCCTGCGGAGCCGCCAATATCCTGAAACAGGAGATGCTGTCCCTGGGAGGAGATGCCGCCGTGGCACGAGGTACCGTGTGCTGCAGTGTGTCTCATTCGGACGTGCTTCTGATGGGGACACCGAAGCAACTGAACTCTCTGCCGCGTCGCCTTGCCGCTCAGCCCTTCGGCCTGGCAGCGCTGGGGGAGGAGCTCCACACCCTGCTGCAGCGCAGTGCGGCACCGATACAGCAGTTGTGCGGACGCGGTGCGGTTCTGAATTTTACTCGCCCCTGCGTAATGGGGATACTCAACGCTACCCCGGATTCTTTTCACGACGGGGGAACCTGTGCCGGAATTGATGACCTGCTGCGCCGTGCGGAAGAACAGGTGCGTGGTGGCGCTGACATGTTTGATGTCGGAGGTGAAAGTACCCGTCCCGGTGCGCCGCAGGTAGATGAGGCCGAGGAGTTGAAGCGGGTCATCCCCCTGGTAGAGGCGTTGACGCGCGAGTTCGATCTTCCGGTTTCAGTGGATACTACAAAAGCTAAGGTTGCACGTTGCAGTATTGAAAGCGGCGCAGCTTTTATAAATGATATAAGCGGACTGCAGTTCGATGCGCACATGGCCGAGGTTGTGGCCGGCGCGCAGGCCGGAATCTTTCTCATGCACACTCCGGCGCGTCCGGAAGTGATGCAGAAGCATACCAGTTATACCGATCTCATGGGTGAGGTTATTGCCGGGCTTCTGGATTCAGCGGCACAGGCGCTCGACGCCGGGATTGATCCGGAGAGGATCGCCCTTGATCCAGGTATCGGCTTTGGCAAAGGGGTATCCGGCAACCTTACCCTGATCCGGCATCTGGGTGAAATTGCCGCCCTGGGATATCCGCTCCTTTTGGGAACCTCGCGCAAGAGTTTTATCGGGCGTGTGCTGGATCAGGCGGAAAGTGCCGAGCGCCTGGAGGGCTCCCTTGCAACTATAGTGCTGGGTCTGCATAACGGGGCGCGCATTTTCCGGGTTCACGATGTCGCTCCAAGTCGGCAGGCTCTGGATATGGCATGGGCAGTGATCAATAACCACTGATATTTTATCCTACGGACATAGAGGCGGAAATGGGCGAGTTGGAGGAAATCTTAAATAGCAGTAGATGGTTGCTGGATGCCCTCGACATAGCCATTGTTGCCTTTCTTATCTACAGGATCATCCTTCTGATAAAAGGTACCCGTGCCGTCCAGATGGTTGTCGGGCTGGCAGTGTTGCTTGCGGTCTACGTTGTTTCCGAGGTTACCGGCCTCTATACACTGCAGTGGTTACTCAACAACTTTCTCACCTCCATTGTCCTGGTTATAGTCGTTATTTTCCAGAGCGACATCCGCCGTGCCCTTATGCATGTGGGGCGCAATCCGTTTTTTGCCGATGTCACCTACAGCGAAGAAAACTACATCATCGATGAGCTTGTAACCGTTACGGTGAGTCTGGCGAGTAAAAAAATCGGCGCTCTGATGGTGATTGAGCGCGAAACCGGGCTGAAGAACTTTCTTGAGATCGGGGTGGAGATAGATGCGAAGGTTTCTTCCGATCTTATCTCCGCCATATTCCTGCCCTTATCTCCTCTGCACGATGGGGCTCTGATTCTGCAGAACGGACGCCTGAAACAGGCTGGATGTTTTTTACCCCTGTCGCAGAATCCGGATATCAGCAAACAGCTGGGGACACGCCATCGCGCCGCTATCGGACTAACAGAGCTTGTCGATGCAGTGGCTATAGTGGTTTCCGAAGAAACCGGAAAGATCTCAGTGGTGGTGGGAGGCCGTATGACCCGCGGTCTTGATTCCACTTCTCTGCGTCGCATTCTGGTGCGCCTGCTGGATCAGGCCCAGACCAAGCGCAAAAGGTAGTATTGTATGGTAGAGCGCATACTGAATAACTGGCCGATTAAACTTCTCTCCCTCGCTTTTGCCCTGTTTTTGTGGCTGTTTGTGATGGGTGAGCAGGATACCGAGATCGGCTACACCGTGCCCCTGGAAGTCAATAATGTCCCCAAAGGGCTGATTATCGCCAATCAGATTCCCGGACATGTGGATGTACGCCTGCGAGGTTCACGTACACTGCTCGCGAATATCCAGGGTTCGGATCTGGAGGTGTCGGTGGATCTGCACGATGCAAAGCCCGGCATCACCACGTTCCGCAGCCTTGATGAACGCCTGAACCTGCCGCGTTCTGTCGTAGTCAGCCGGATGTCACCTTCATATGTGGATATAAAGCTTGAACGCCTGATTCAGAAGAAGGTGCCGTTGCGGGTGGTGCTGGATGGAAATCCGGCGCCGGGATTCAGTATTGCAGAGGTGATGGCAGCGCCGGATATGGTTGAGATTGAAGGTGCCGAGAGTGAAATCAAAAACGTGAGTGAAGTTGAAACTGAAGCTGTGGACGTTGAGGGTCTCAAGGCAAGTTTCACCCTCACTGTCCCCCTCGACTACAGCGGTATTTACAGCCGCCTTACTGAAGTAAAAACCGCGGAGGTTCAGGTGATTATACGCGAGGATCCGAAGCCTGAACCTGTGCCTGAAGCCGAGACGGCAGCGCAGAATCAGCCGTCTTCCGGTGGTACTGAATGATAATTTTCTGCTGCGGGGCTTAAACCCTGTAGTGCCTGCATGGATGAAAACAGAATTTATGACTGAAACCAAAAAGATTTTCGGAACGGATGGAGTGCGGGGTATGGCCAATGTATACCCCATGACCACTGAAGTAGCTATGCAACTCGGGCGTGCCCTGGCGTACATGTTCAAGGGGCCGGGACAACGTCGCCGTATAGTGATTGGCAAAGATACCCGTCTTTCAGGTTACATGATCGAGAATGCCCTTGCTGCGGGTATTTGCTCTATGGGGGTGGATGTACAGCTGGTTGGGCCCCTGCCGACCCCGGGTATTGCGTTTATAACCTGTTCCATGCGCGCGGATGCCGGCGTGGTGATTTCGGCATCGCATAATCCCTATCAGGACAACGGTATCAAGTGTTTCTGCTCAATGGGACATAAGCTTGCGGATGCGAAAGAGTTGGAACTGGAGTCGATGCTGTTTTCATCAGAACTCGATGTATTGCGTCCGACTGCGGCCGAGGTGGGCAAAGCATACCGGATTGACGATGCCACCGGGCGCTATGTGGTGTTTCTCAAAAATGCGTTCCCTCGCGATATGGATCTGCTCGGGATGCGCATTGTCCTCGACTGTGCCCATGGCGCGGCATACAAAGTGGCTCCCGCGGTGTTCGAAGAACTCGGGGCGGAAGTGATCCGTCTCGGAGTATCACCAGACGGCACCAACATCAATGCCGGATGTGGTTCACTCTATCCCGAAGTTGTGGCGCAGGCGGTAAAAGAGTACGGTGCCGATGTCGGCATTGCCCTTGACGGTGATGCGGACCGGGTGATCTTTGTAGATGAAAACGGCCGCGAAATTGACGGGGATCATATCATGGCCCTGTGTGCCTCGTATCTCAAGGAGAAGGGTGAACTGAAACACAATACCCTGGTGACCACGGTGATGAGTAATATGGGGCTTGACATTGCCATGCAGAAACAGGGGATCAACGTGGTTAAAACTGCAGTTGGCGACCGCTATGTGCACGAGCAGATGCTTGAGCACGGATACAATTTCGGCGGGGAGCAGTCCGGCCACATGATTTTCTCCGACTACAATACCACCGGTGACGGAACACTATCCGCCCTGCAGGTGTTGAGGATCATGCGTGAAAAGCGTAAACCCCTCTCCGAACTGGCTGCAGTGATGACCGCACTGCCTCAGGTGATGGTGAATGTACGCGTATCTGAAAAAAAAGATATTAGTACCATACCGGAGATTCAGGAGGTTATCTGCGCGTGTGAAGACCGCCTTGGAGACAACGGGCGCATGCTTATCCGCTATTCCGG
>JBNGCY010000008.1:0-22406 GCA_049975505.1 Desulfuromonadaceae bacterium
AACTCTTTGCCACTTCGTGCGGATTTGCTATTGTTATAGCTGTATGCAGCCTCAAAGCTTTTGACTCTATGCGGAGGACACCATGCAGGATAAACTTACACTCGCCAAAGAACGCATCGAAACCATACGTGAGCTTTCCGACCTGCTTTTTGTCGTACAGCAGATGGGACACCGCCTCGCAGATGAAACCCACGGCGACAGCTATGCCGTGGTGCGGGAACTGAACGAAACCCTGCACCACGCCAGAACCTGCATTTCCACCCTGGAAGAGCAGATCCGCGAACCCGGAACAAGATAGGTCACGGATGTTGCGACCTGTCAGAACCAGCTATGATCCTTCCCCCTATCAAGGAAGATATGCATGAAACAGACTATATCCTCAGCTTACGGCCCCGGCATTTCAAGAGCGACCTTTCTGTTCACCCTTATCCTCGGTGTGGCAGGGATTATACTGGTTGTGCTGTTTACGCCCGTTTGCTCACATGCCGGGGCATTCCCGCAGGATAAACTCCCCGGCATACTCAAGCCCTGGTGTGATTGGGTTCTGCATGAGGAAAAATCGCACACTTGTCCTCTGGTGTGGAATCAGGTCGAAGAGCGCGAATGTGTGTGGCCTTCATCCCTGAGACTCAACGCAACGGCATCCGGGGCCACATTCACCTTCAGCGGACATCTGGACACCCAGGCGTGGGTTGTTCTGCCCGGATCGACACGCTACTGGCCCCAGGGAGTAACCAGTTCAGGCCAGGACGCGGTGGTATTACGCCACCGTCAGCGCCCGGCCGTGCTGCTCGAACCGGGCCCCTTCCACCTTGAGGGGAAACTGGCCTGGGAGCATCTTCCCGACGCTCTCCCTCTACCCCCCGACGTGGCCCTGGTGAATCTGCGCCTGGAAAACACGAAAGTTCCCAATCCCCGGGTATCCCGCGGAAACCTGCAACTGCGCCATTCCAGCCACTCCGAAGCTGAAACCCGCAACACCGTGAGTTTTCAGGTGTATCGCCATCTGGAAGACAGGATTCCACAGATACTCACGACCCGCATTGAGGCGCGCGTTTCCGGGGATGAACGTGAAATCACCACCGCAAAAGTGCTGCCCGAAGATTTTGTCCCCCTCGATATCGACACCAGAGTCCCTGCACGCCTGGAAGATGACGGACGCCTGCATATACTGGCGCAGGCGGGTGAATACAGCATAACCCTGCGTGCACGCCACCGCAATCCCCCCGCAGAAACCCAGGAATTTATCCGCCCCCCGGCAGATGGCCCCTGGGCGCAGGAAGAGATATGGACGGTTGAACGTCGGGGGGATCTGCGTACGGTGCGCATCAGCGGCGCGCCACCCCTCGATCCGGCCCAGACCGATATTCCGGCAGCATGGAAACAGCTGCCCACCTACCTCATGGATAGCGACACCAGGCTCACCCTCACCCAGGAGGAACGCGGCCTTAACCCTTCCGCTGCCGACAGGCTCGAGCTGGAGCGCAGGATGTGGCTTGACTTCAGCGGAGAAGGCTACAGCGTCAGGGATCGCATCAGCGGCACTCTTGATGCGCGTACCCGCCTCAACAGCAGTGGGGATCTGGCCCTGGGACGTGCCCTCTTGAACGGAACAGAGCAGTTCATCACACGCGTGAATGCTCAGGGCGCAGACGGGATCGAAGTACGCCAACAGCATATCAATCTGGAGGCGGACAGCCGCATCGACCCGAAGAGCATTGCATCCATCCCCGCCCTGGGATGGGATTTCAACCCCGGTGCAATCCGGACCGAGCTCAACCTCCCCCCTGGATGGCGCGTGCTTGCAGCGGTTGGTGCGGACTCCACCACCGGCACCTGGGTGCAGCAGTGGTCGCTTCTAGATCTGTTCGTGGTTCTGCTTTTAAGCATCGGCTTCGCACGCCTGTGGGGATGGAAATGCGGAATTCTGGCCCTGTTGGGCTTGATGCTCACCTATCAGGAGCCCCATGCACCGCGCTTTATCTGGCTGCATCTCCTCGGTGCTGCCGCCCTGCTGCGGGTTGCGCCCCATGGACATCTGCAGCGTCTGGTGCGCGTGTATCTGGGCGGCGCAGGGGTATGGATGGCAGTTGTGCTGCTGATCTTTTTCGCCCAGCAGATCCGCAGCGCAGTGTATCCGCAGCTTGAACCTCTGAATTATCAACACATCTCCCGGATCAGCAGTTCTGCGGACATGCAGCACAAAAATGCGGTTATGGAGCAGACCCGCGCCGGAACAAAAATGCTGAGCGCCACTGTTATGCCACAAGCAACGGTGGATATACCCGTGCGTACTAAGCTGCCCACATATTCCACCACCCTCGAAACCCAGACCGGCCCCGGGATTCCCACCTGGGACTGGAGGAAAGTACGTTTTGTGTTCAACACTTCGGTAACACCTGAACAGCGCATAAAGCTGATATTTTCCAGTCCCTGGGTCACCAGAATCGCCCTCGTGGGTGGCGTTATGCTGGTTCTGTACATGTTCGGGCGTATCTGTCTGGGGATGAAATCCGCGTATTCTGTAAACAACAGCACAAGACCTTCTCCACCGGTAAATATCACTGCGCTCGCGGGTATATTTGCCAGCGCTCTGGCGCTTGCAGCATTTCCCACCAGTGCCGATGCCCGTACGGATGAGAGGGAAAATTCACCCGCCGCACTCAAAGAGGTACAGGAATACAGCGCCATTCCGTCACCGGAAATGCTCGATGAACTGCGGCAACGCCTGCTCCGCCCCCCGGAGTGCGCTCCCGACTGTGCCGCCCTTCAGCATCTTCGGGTAAACATCTCCGCCGGAACCCTCAGCCTGGAACAGCAGATCCACAGTGCGACCCTGAGCGCGGTGCCTCTGGCCTTTCCTCTGGGCCAACTTACTCCGGCCCGGATTTCCAGCGCTATTTCCCCCCACCCGCTGCTGTTACGCAGCGCCCCTGAGCAGTCGCATGCGCAGCTGTGGGCGCGGGTGGAGAGCGGCATCACCACCCTGAAAGTGGAAGCGCCAGTCCCCGCAGATATACATCAGGTGGAAATCCCTCTGCCACTGCGTGCCGGCAGGATAAGCATTGAGGCAGACGGCTGGGAGATTCTTAATCGCAGTGATGATCCGGGCAGCACCGCGACTATCAGCCTCAGACGCAAATCCGAGGCAGAAAAACCCAAGAAAGAACAGGCTGAATTTCCGCTGTATGCCGAGATAAACCGCCGCCTGAATCTCGGAGTTGAATGGCAGGTGGAAACAACCCTGAAACGCATGAGCACCACAGGTAAAGCCGGGGTTATCGCCGTTCCTCTGCTGGAAGGGGAGCAGGTGGTCACCCCCGGTATCCAGACCCGGGACGGAACGGCACTCATTGAAGTGGGGCCGGACACCGACTTGGTGCAGTGGAGATCGAGACTGGATCGGGGCAGTCCGCTCATACTTGAAAACAGAGAGGAGCACCATTTTCACGAAGTGTGGCAACTTGAGCTCAGCCCTCTGTGGCACGCTGAATTCAGCGGAACTCCGCTGATATACCACTACCAGAACGGACGCTGGCTGGCACAGTGGCATCCGCGCGCCGGAGAACGTCTCACCCTGCATATTGAACGCCCGCAGGGAAGTCCCGGCGAACATATAACCGTTGAAAACGTCAACCTGCGCCACAAACGCGGCGAGCTGCAGAGCGAATCAAAGCTGCACCTGAAGATCCGCAGCAGTATTGCCACCAGGCATACCATTACGTTGCCTGATCCCGATGCCAAAGTAAAGCAGGTGCGTCGTGACGGCAGGGATCTGCGTATCGAGCAGGATGGCAATAAACTTACTCTTCCGCTGGTGGCGGGGACACAGCAGCTTGAAATCCTCTGGGACGAAGAGCATAATCTGAACGCACTCAGCACCACTCCGGCTCTGGATCTCAATGCTCCTGCAGCCAACATTGATCTCAATCTCACTCTGCCGCATACGCGCTGGGTACTGTTCACCGGCGGACCTCTGCTGGGGCCGGCGGTGCTCTTCTGGGGCGTGGTGCTGGTGCTGGGCCTCGCGGCCCTGGCTCTGGGACGCTATGCCCCCACGCCGCTACGCTGGTGGCACTGGTTCATCCTCGGCGCCGGGCTCAGCCAGGCCCCTCTGCCTGCACTGTTGCTGGTGGTATTCTGGCTTATCCTTCTCGGGATGCGCAAAAAATATGCGGGCGGATTACAGAGCGCTCTCGCATTCAACAGCGTACAGATCGGGCTTGGAATCTTCAGCATCTGCGCCCTGCTTGCGCTGCTTGCGGCGGTACAGCAGGGGCTGCTCGGCATGCCTGAAATGCAGGTGGCAGGGCAGAACTCAAACGCCTGGAATCTCAACTGGTACCAGGATCGCAGTAACACGGTTTTCCCCACAGCGTGGGTGTTTTCGCTGCCCATTCTGGCATATCGGGCGCTGATGCTGCTGTGGGCTCTGTGGCTGGCACTCGCGCTGCTGCAGTGGCTGCGCTGGGGGTGGGAATGCTTCAGTAGCGGAAATCTCTGGCGTCCGCTGCCACGCCGCAAGGGGAAGAATCCGTAGCCGAAAGGATAACTTAAATGGAACAACTCGATGAGATCACCCGCACGATTGCTCTGAGCATGGGCGCAGCATGGGCGAGTGGCATCAACCTGTACGCCACAATTCTGATGCTGGGGCTGATGGCCAATTCAGGTTCTATCGAACTCCCGCAAACCCTGAGCATTGTGCAGGAGCCCGTGGTTCTGTGGGCCAGTGCGTTTATGTATGCAGTGGAGTTTTTTGCCGACAAAACCCCGGGGGTGGATTCCGGCTGGGACAGTATTCATACCTTTATCCGCATCCCGGCCGGGGCGGCTCTTGCCGCCGGAGCCGTGGGCGAAGTAAGCCCGGCTGTGGCTCTGGCTGCTGCCCTGGTTGGCGGATCCCTTACCACCGCCACTCATGCAGGTAAAAGCGGCTCACGCCTGCTCATCAATACCTCACCGGAGCCGGTGAGCAATTGGGGGGCATCGCTGGGCGAAGACCTTGCAGTGATAGGGGGGATGTGGGTCGCCCTTACCCACCCGATCGTATTTCTTTTCGGGCTGGCGGTGTTTATTCTTTTGCTTATCTGGCTTCTCCCGAGAATATGGTATCTGGTAAAACGGATATTCACGTCCATCCGGCGCCGGTTCACCCGCAGCACTCCGACATATCCGGCGGAGGCTCCGGTTACGGATATCCCGACGCGCAGGCTGGAAACAACCGAGATAATAGATGCGGAAATTGTGAAGGAGGAAAAACACAATGATGGATAACTTCATGCGCCGCTTTATCGCCACGGCCTTGTGTATGGGGCTGATCCTGTTTTTGGGCGCCATCAGCAACAACAGTTGGGAACGCGCCCTGGCGCTGGCGGTTATCGGTGGATTTCTGTTTGGAGCACTGGTGGCGCAGGTGTGGGGCGCTGTGGAATATATGCGCGCCAGACGCAAAAAAAACAAATAACAGGGGCACCTTAAGTGATGCCCCCTGTATCTGTTGCTGAGGGTAATCCGCAGATGGGAGTTCTGTTATTCCGAAGTTACGTGTCCGGCGCACTGTACCGCTGCGGGATCGTGGGCATGACACGGAGTCACCCCGTATATCATACCACAGCCGGGGCACGCACTCTCATAGGTCTGCATGCTGAACACCTCTCCACATCCTTCACACGTAATCCGCAACTCTGATGGAACCGCCTGGGTATTAAACCCCATCATACGCAGCTTTCTGATCACATCCACGCCCGAATTGAAATTTCCGTTGCAGCCGTCATGCATATTTTTGTTCTCCTGGTTATCCAGTTATAACTATTCACCACCACTACCGGTAGGGGCTTGTGGTACCCATGGAAAGGGCGTCTGTCGCCACGGACGGCGACAGTCGAACGGCCATGGACGGCGCAAAGTGTCCCTTGGAATGGGGGCCACAAGGCCTTACTGAACAGTTGTTTAAGGTTTACCTGCATACTTTGTGCTCAGCTTACCTCACTCTACAGACGCAAAACATGACGCAGATCAAAAATCGGCATTTTAAAGCGCCTGAATGTCATCCGCAGAAGACTCTTCCGCCACAGGTATTGCGATCCACATACTTCCTTTTTGCGGATTCTCAAAATCAAACAGACAGCCACTGATGCGGACACGCACATGAGTCCCCTTGCGGGTGTTGAGTAACAGCTCGGCAGTATACATTTTACCTTCTTTAAACCTGCTTGCCGCTTCACGCCCTACACGCTCATAGTCATGTTGATGCACATAGAGAGTGCGCGTTGCCATCCCTTTAACTTCGCTCGGGGCAAAACCGCTCAGCGCACAGAAGGTGCGGTTACAGTCAGTAATCGTGCGATTCTGTACCAGCGCAATCCCCATCAGAGGGCTGTCAAAGAACGCCTGTACGTAATTGAGGTTCTGCTGCAGTTTTACCTCGTTTTCACGCAGTCGATCACGCGTGGCGTGGAGCTCCTTAACGTTCTCACTCAGCGCCTTTTTCTGTGCTTCAACGGTTGCAAGACTTTTTTGAATGAGTGAGCTCATGCGGGTATGGCTGTGCACCAGCTGTTCAATCTCACGGATATTGCAGTGGCTGAACTCAGGAGCGCTAAAATCCATGTGCGCAATTGCTTCGCTGTTGGCTGCAACACCCGCCAGCGGAGCAGCAAGCTTATATGCCATGCGGCGGGTTGCCATCAGAACCAGCCCGAGAACCACAAGGATGAGCCCGAGCATGGAAGCGACAACCAGCCCCCAGGCAGGGGCAAAATCCTGTTGGGGGGCAAACATGGCAATCCAGAAACGCTGATCCCCCAACTGAAAGGGGCTTATTTTTGCATACCAGCCCTGCCCCGCAGAAGAAAAGCGATATAACGCATCGGGCTGTCGCCCCCTTTCTTCCCAGCTTGCCAGACCGCTATCCACAACGTCACTGCCAAGCGCCTGCACCTCTTCGAGTCCGGTAATAGCAGAGATATCTCTGCTGCTGACCTCTACGGGTGGATAACCGACAAGGTGGAGATCGTCGGTCAGCATCAGCATGAATCCACGGGTTCCGATATGGTGGGTAGTGGTAAATGCGCTGATATCGTGGAGCATAACATCCAGTCCGAGGACAAAACTTCTCCCGTCATCCCCATTCACGCGGGTCGAAACCGTTATACCCAGGTCGCCGGTGGTGAACAATTTATACGGCGCGGTCCAGCTCAGCTCTCCGGGCTCAGCTGCCATGGCCTTTCTGTACCAGGGGCGGCGACGGTGATCGTAATCGACCTCCCTGGTATTTGTACTCATTTCCTTTCCATCGGGGCTATAGCGCACAAATATCTGCTCGGCTCCCCGCGCTTGTATATCGGTAAAACGGTTCAGCCATGTCCCTTCCGGGTGCTGCAGGAGCATATACCCATGCCCGTCCGGAGTCCCGGCCACAACCGAGGTTATGGGAGCATTGTTCTGCAGCAGAGGGAAAAACAGCTGATTCAGGCTTGCACCAAAGCCGGCGCTGTCTGTTGTCGCCTCCGCCCATTGTGCCGCGGTTCTGACATATTTGCGTGTGGGATAAAATAACTGCAACAGCGAACGTTCCACCTGATGCGCTGAACGGCTGAAGTGTTCCAGAGCCTCGCGTTCAATACGCGGGTGGAGAACAAAGAGGGCATAACTTAAGCATCCGAGCAGAATCACCGCACTGAAAAGCGCGCCAAATCTGCGAAAAATATGCTGCTGCAGGGAATAGCTTTTACGCGGTATTTTGGATTCTGAATGCAAATGCATCGCGATACCCTTTGGTTGAAGTCAGGTTATGCAGACAACATCAGAATAACACGTAAAAGCAGGAAATCCCGTAACCTTTTAATTTTAATGCTCAATGCTATCCAGTACATCCCCGGAGCGGATGCGCTGGCGCAACTGCATCAGGGTCTGATCGAGGCGCTCGAGTTCCGCCAGATTCGCGCGCTCTGCCGCGCTGGTTCGGATCACTTTGTGAATCCCGCCGTTGCGGATCACCAGGCGCCTCTCTCCCATCAGAGCGAGGATGGGATCGTGGGTTGCCATGAGGACAATTTTTTCCTTCTGCACCAGCAGTTCCAGCGCCTTCTTACGGTCGATGCCGGCATTCTCAATCTCATCGATGAGAACAATGGGCGATGAACTCAGGTAGGCGACATCGGCGATCATCAGGGCGCGTGACTGCCCGCCGCTCAGCGCCGTGATATGGGTATCCGCGCCAAAGGGCTCGCCCGCAAGTTCGTTGGCGCGCTCTATGACCTGCTCAACTTTGGCGTCAATATCGGGGACAAAGCGGCTCTCGGCATGGATACGGATAAACTCCGCCACGCTCAGATCCATGACAAAGTTCATGTTCTGAGACAGCTGCGCCACAAGCTTATTCCGCGTGGAAAAGCGCCACTTGGGATCCGGGACATCGCCGTTGATGTAGATATGGCGTCCGGTCGGGGTATCCCCCTGGGCGATCCACTCAATATCCCCGAGCAGACGGCTCTTGCCCGATCCCGTGGGGCCGACAATGGCGACAATTTGTCCCGGCACCAGCTCGATATCGACCTCTTCGGGATTTCCCGACTTATCCCTGCCTCCCACGATGCGCACGGCATGCACGCCGCCCTCTTCGCTGCTCAGGTGTTCAAGCCCGGCGGCATACTCCTGCAGCGCGGTCTGGAAATCTTCCGCACTCATCCCCAGGGTATCGCGTTGCCGGGCATCCAGGGATGCAAGCATGCCGGGGACATCCGTGTCCAGGGAGCCGGGATCCAGATCAAAGGAGGAAAAAAAGTCCTCCAGTTCCGGCACGGCGCGACACAGTTCATCTATAGGTGTGCTTAAAAGCTTGTGTGTATCCATTATGCATCCCCTGTGGTGTCGAGGTTTATTTTGCGCACATTGCCCATCTGGTATTTGGCGCCGATGCGTTTTTCTCCCAGGCAGTAGGAACACAGCGCCGAGGGCATGGAATAACGCAGCTGCAGCGCCTGGATATCTCCGGTATGGGTTCCGTCGTTGAGAACCGACGCGAGTTCATACGCCCCCTGCCCGGTTATGCCGTTGATGTGCATGATCAGGGCGCCGGGGTTCACCTGAGCCACCCGGGATGCGAACACCTCGCGTTCCGCCTGAGAGACAATATCTCCCTTGGTGATAATCACCATATCCGCAGTCTTGAGCATGGGACCGATCTTTTTAGGGGTGCCGATGCCGCTGAGGTTGTCGATGACGCACAGGGAGGTGATCTCCTCAATGTGGGGGGAGCAACGATTGCACAGCCCGGCGCTTTCGCTTATAAGGACATCGAGGTTTTCACCGCGTCCCCATTCGACACACTCTTCAATATTGCTGACAAAGTAGTGGTCCGGACACAGAGGTCCGGCAAGTCCTTTGCGCACCGGGATCCCGTGTCTGGCGTAGAGCTCGTCATCCTCGGTGAAAAGGCAGTCGAATTTGACCACCCCCACCCTGATATCCAGCGTGTGCAGCGATTTAATCACCTGCAGAATTACCGCGGTTTTCCCTGATGAGGGGGGACCGGATACTGTTATGAGTTTCATGCGCTTGCTCCTGCTCTCTGCTGTGCCTGTTCGGCGTGGGAACGATGAAATATCTCTTCGAGACGTTTTATCTGCGCGGCGATATCATGGGCATAGATGTAATCCCAGCCTACCCACTTCCAGGGCGCGGACTCGGGAAGAATATTTTCCACCGCAGGGTTCAACGAGGGAAACAGCCCCTGACGTGCGAGGATATCTCCAACCTCTTTGCCACCAAGAAACTCCGCTACCGGGCGCGCACGCTCGAAGCTGTCTTTGCGCTGGAGCATGAATATGGGGCTGATAATCGCACCATCTTCGGGCCAGATAATCTCCACTCCGGGGATGTTTTTCGCCATGCGGGTGAAAAAGTACGGCATAATGGTCACCAGCGGCTTCCGGGTTTTTCCTGCCGGAGCCATCCCCATCTGCGCCGGATGCATGGATTCAAGCATGGAGCGCCCCAGTTTCTCAACCCCGGCATCGCCAAACTCCTTGTGGATCGTGAGGAGCATGGCGTTAAAGAGGTCGAAATCCCCCACCGGGAGCGCAACCTGACCCGCGTATTCTGGTTCGAGCAGCTGCGCCCAGGTCCGCGGGGCAGGCAGATCGCCAAGCTCGTGCGTATCGAGCATGAATACCGCCGGAACTGTGGAGATGATGGAGTACACCCCTTTGGGATCACGCAGCTCCAGGCCGGCGAAGGCATCATTAACCGCAGAGTCTTCAAGGGCCTTGAATGCGCCCTGACGCTGAAAACGCCCTATGCCGTCGGGATCAAAGAAGGTATCGAATCCGGCGGAGACAAAGATATCCGGCAGTTCGCTCACTTCCTGCGCCGCGCGAATTTCCTCCTCGATCCACTCCGAGCCACCGGAGGCGGCTTTAAAACGAGTAGAGATATGCAGGCCGGTCTGTTTGCACTCTTCGACACACTCCGCAATCCCATCCAGGAGGGGAACCCGCACCGGACAGGGGAGCAGCCCCGCGACATCAATATCTGTCTCGGATGCATTGCCGATCGCTTCAACCACATCCGCCTGATGCTCTTTGGCCTGGATCTGCTGGTGCAGCTGCGCCACAAAGGGCTCCACTCCGAAGCCCTTGCGCTTCAACGCGGTTTCCAGCTTCATGAAACGTCCGACGCGCTCTACATATGCGGGGTCGGTAAAAGCCTCGAGGCCGTTGGCGGCAAAAACCGCGCGCGTCTGTGGCCAGGTGGTGAGGATGTGCTGTACGGTCATATCTGAAGTGGGTAAATGCATGTTTGTCCTCCCTGCATCTGATATTGAAATATTAAAATCAGTGTTATGCAGGAAAATACCTGACCATTTGGGTCTTTAAATTGACAGGGCTCAAATTTACCCCTGATTTGCAGGGATTTTTTCAGAACGGTCTATTTTGGTTCAAGATCGGTTGAGTCGTCCTCAGATTCGGAACGCTTTCTCCCAAACACACGCGCCACCACGATCCCCACTTCGTAGAGGAGGATAAACGGCAACGCGATGGATATCTGTGAGAACAGATCAGGAGGGGTCAGGGTTGCGCCAACTACAAACGCGAGGAGAAATGCGTAGCGCCGGTTACGTGCAAGCCAGTGATGATCGACTACGCCGAGGCGGGCGAGAAAAAAGATCACGATTGGGAGTTCAAACACCAGCCCGAAGGCGAAGAGCAGACGGGTGGACATACTCAGATAGCCCCCCATGGAGAGCATCGCCTCGGTGCCTCCACTCCCCACTCCGAGATTTATAAGAAAGGTGAAGATAACCGGAAACACATAGGTAAAACCGAAATAGGCGCCGGCGCCGAAGCAGATACACCCGGAGAGGACAAAGGGAACCGCCATACGCTTCTCGCCCGGATAGAGGGCCGGGGCGACAAAGGCCCAGATCTGCCACAGAATAACGGGAAGCACCAGGAGAAACCCGGCCACGGCACTGATTTTAAGATAAGCGAAAAACGGCTCAGTTGCATGGATAAACACCAACGAACTCCCCTCCGGCAGAGACTCGCGCACCGGACGGGAGATGAATTGGAACAGCTCTTGCGAATATGCGTAGCACGCAGCGAACCCGCCCACCCAGGCGAGCATGGAAGTTATGAGGCGGCGGCGCAGTTCCTCCAGATGGGAGAAAAAGCCCTGTTCATTCCCGTCCGCCATCAGCCCCCTCCGCATTCTTTATCCGCTTTTCGAAAGACTCCTGTATTTTTTGCTGCGCGTGCTTGCCCTGAGCATTTTTTTCTTCTGCCGCAATTTCCACGCCCGAGGTTTCCACATCCTGAGCTGCGCTCTCATCTGCGGCGCTGCTATCCTCCGGGTTCTTGCTTTTCTCATCCTTATCTGCGTGTTTTACTGCGTCTGTATCTGTATTCTGGCGCACATGCACTTTTTCCTGCTCATCCGGGGCAATCACCTGCGCCTCCACATCGACAGTGCGCTTCAGATCATCCGCTGCATTGCGAAATTCGCGCATTCCGCGTCCCAGGGCTCTGGCGACATCGGGAAGTTTCTTCGGGCCGATAAACACCAGGGCCAGAGCCATTATCAAAAGCAGTTCCGGCATTCCGATTCCGAACATCCATCACCTCCTGCCGGGCAATCCCGGCATGATGCTATCCTTTTCTGTCATCGCTTTCATCCGGCCCTTCGATATTCCTGTCCTCATCCTCGTCGCTGTTGAGCCCTTTTTTAAAGTTCCTTATCCCTTTACCGACCCCGGCCCCAAGCTGAGGCAGGCGCTTGGCGCCAAACAGCACCACCACAATGGCGAAAATGATGAGTAGTTCCTGTGCTCCGAGTCCAAACATGGCTGTATCTCCTGTATTCGATGAAAGCTTCAACTATTGCAACCATTCACTGCAGTGAGATGAAATATCCTACCAACTATCTTATTCCGGGGCGAACATTTTACCTATTTGTTCCAGATCTCCAGGATGGTTGACATTTACAAAGGCTGAGTCAATATCCGCGATATGCCTCAGGTTCTCAATATCTATCTTGCGAACGTTCAAATGTTCTTCCAGTTTGAGAATAAGATCCTGAATCCTATAATTTCCCTGTTCCAGGTGCGTGCGCATCCAGGGGAGACAGGTTTTACGATAGCAGGCAAACAGGGGTTCATATCCGTCTGCTGTCTTAATCAGAGATGCATCCATGGTGTGTACGGAGTCAAGCAAAACCCGCGCGAGATCGAGATTGAAAAAGGGCAGATCACAGGCGGAGGCAAAAACAACCTCGGCAGGGCTATGGTAAAGGCCCGTATACAATCCGCCCAGAGAGCTGCCGGGATAGATATCTGGAACTACCTGCACATCAAAAGGGGCAAAAAATTCAGGGTCATTTGCGATAACAAGTAATTCCGGACACAGCGCACCCATTTGCATTAACACATATTCGAACAGAGTTTTTTCACCTACATGCAGTGTGCGCTTGTCGTAGCCCATACGCCGGCTGAGCCCTCCTGCCAGAATAACTCCTGTTGGCACATCACTCTCACGCTTCACTTAAACGCTCCCGGCTATACTTCTGGCAGGACAGGAACCGATGGCAAATAAACGCGGCAACCCCTTCAGGATTATTGATGTCCAATAACGGCAGCTCTGTTTTAACCTCAAAATCGGCCGCTACAGCTATGCAGTTCTCTATTTCATCGAGTCTGAACCTGGTGAGATGATCTTGACGGAACAACGCGATACACGGAAGCCTGCTCTTTCTGTATCCCTCGGCCAGAACCAGGTCACAATCACTGAAATATTTTCTTATCAGGTTTCCCGGTGCTGGCTCGCAGCTTTGCTTCACCACGGCGATTTTGCTTGAACTGGCGATAAGCATGGTCTTCGCCCCGGCGCAGGTAAAACGGTAGCTATCCTTACCCGGGTGATCGATATTGAAATGATGTGCATCATGCTTCAGGGCTCCAACCTCTACGCCAGCCTCTTGCAGACATTGAATAACCTGTTCCAGCAGGGTTGTTTTACCTGTACCCGAGGTTGCAACAAAGCAAAGCGCCGGCGGCGTGGATGTTATCTCAGCATATTCTTGCCCCATGGGAATATTCTCCGCGTAAATGGATGCAGGCAGGTTTAAACGGAAGCCCTGCTTTTTGCCTGGCTCCATTCATGACAGCATCTGCCCGATCCATGTATATTCAAGTCCATTAGCATCTGCTCCACTGCAATATGCTCTACATCCCACACCGCCGTGGGAGAGAAGCCCCAATGCTCGGATACAGCCTCAACCAGTGAGGGACGCACCGAGATAACAATGGGGCAGGATCTGTTTGACAATACGTTCTCAAGCGGTTCCGCCCAGCCGTCTCCGCGCAATTCCAGGGGGCCGACCTCGTCCACAATAATCACAGCCGGATGGGATGTAACAGCCATCTCTAGAGCTGCCTGACCCGCCTTGATTCCGGCAGGATAAAAATGATATGGACCTTTTTGTATCCCGGTTGCAGGCACATCACGGCGACAGAGAGGAATCTGCTTCTGGGTAGCGAGGTCCACAACGTCGAAGCCGGAGCGTCGCTCTTCTTTCCACAGCCCGCGTGAAACTATGCCGCTAACCTTCAGATTCTGCTGGCTTATTTCGGCACTTAACATCTGCAATATCGAGGTCTTGCCACTCCCCCGTCCTCCAGTGAGAATAAATACCGGTGGTGTGGCTATACTCTCGAAGTGAACCCGCCAGAATTCGAGTTGCTGCAGCATGAAGGCAAGGCTGCGTAGCGGATTTTGCAGTTTCATTCCCTGACGCATTGTACTTTCGAGCATCTGCGGCATGACACCAAACGCACTCTGTAATGCCCTGGAGTAAGCCCCACACCCTCGCAGGTGCATAAAGGATGTAATACGCGGATGCCGCAGTTCAACCCCTATGGCGGAAAAAGCGCTCAGCAGGAGGGCCGCTCTCAGGTTCATCTGCACCCCGATCAAAAGGTATTCTGCCTTCAGGCTTAAATTAAAAGCGGATCCACCCTGACCCAGACTGCCCAGAAAGACTCCAGCCATGAGGGTTATACAAATAAAGAATATCCAGAATCCCGGCTTGCAGAAGCGCCGATATAATGTCGGATAGTGCCCCAAGGATAGAGTGACGTAGATAGCTACATATGCAAGCCCGTATTCAAAGGGGCAACTGTTCAACACGATCATTCCGGTAATAACTGCAAGCAGATGCAGTGGAATCAGAGCCAGATTCCGGGTTGCCTCCTGTTTCACCGGTGCTGGAGTTCGGGTGGGATCTATGTCCGGGTTTAATGGAGGCAAAGCCTTGGCCCTCTGGCCAAGATACCAGCCGCACAGAGCCGCCAACATTCCGAGGAGGGGATAAAGGAGGACTACGGCGCCTAACACCTCTCCCGGTGATAATGCGCTGATCCCGACGAATTGCTGCAGGCGGGTAAACGCAGCAATGCTTATCTCTATCATATCGCTGCCATAGAATAGCAGCATACGGCCTATCTTCTGCAATGGCAGCCACGCCATTGCCATGGCACTACCGAGGATATATCCGAGCAGATTGCGCCCGCTGAGCTTCAGACCCAATTCAAATAAGAGCGCCTCTGCGACTATGGCTACCATGGGGCCGAAAATAATCGCCCCCGGAGAGAGAGACTTCATTGCTGCACATATAAGACCGGCACGCCAGATAAGCCCCCTGTCAGTCCACAACTCCTGTACGGCTACCAGAAAAACCAGCACAACCGCAGCCAGCATACTGCCGGCAAACGGCAGATGCAGATTATGCAGAAAGCTCCCGACTATTATTTCTACACTTGCCCACAAGCTGCCGACAGCAGCGGCTTTTGACCATATGTCATCGCTTTTTCCCATCAATGCGATCCTTCTTGGGAACATGTGTAATCCCGGAACATGTCGGATTGTACGGATTGGCTGACTCAGTAGTGATAAGTTATGCGGGTATAAAACGTCCTGCCCGCCTGCGGATATCCAGCATCCAGCCTGTACTCTTCGTCGAGCAGGTTCCTCACTCCGGCATGCCACTGCCAGTGGGAGCCAAAATCGACATTAATCCGGCTGCCTATAAGCCAGAAGGGTTCAAGCTCACCCCAGACACCCGGTGCATCCTCATAGTAACGACTCCCATTCCACTGCGCGGTCGTGCGCAGCAGGGTTGAAGCATTGATATCCCAGCTATGCTCAAACTGAACCTTATGCCGCGGACGATCCGGCAGATGATCACTGCTACGGATTGCGCTCTTATTTTCCGCATTAAGATAGGTATAGTGCATCCCCAACTGATGCCCATGGCCAAGAGCGGTATCCAGACCGACTTCGGCCCCCATGTAGCGTGCTTCGCCAAAGTTCTGAATCTGATTGACATCCTCAGTTACGGCCTTTTCCTCAATCAGATCTTCGATATCGGCATAAAACACAACCGCCCTGGCCTCGCTGCGCGAATGAAATTGGTATACAGTCCCGATTTCATAGCTGGTGCTGTGTTCTTCGCGTAATTGGTCGTTTGCGAGGACGCGCTCATTGTCAACTCCCGAGTAGAGTTCTTTCAGGGTAGGAAAACGGGTTTTACGCGCAACGGTGAACCAACTCCGAAGTGCCGGACTCATTTGCCAGCTGATCCCGGCCATGGGGTTCCAGGCGTCCGCGGTGGTGCGCGAGAAGCCGCTGGCCTCGGTGATAGGACGCTGGGAATCATAGCTTACCCCTGCCACCACGGAAAGATTGTCGGTGATAAAATAGTTATCCTCCAGCCCGCAGCTTATAAGCGCACTGCGACTGGTGTCCCATTCTCCCCCATAATCGTCTTTGGCTTCGTGCGTATCGCGCCGATAGTGCAGGGAAAATCCCGGTTCATGCCCGGCAATCAGACCTGGACGATAAATAAGCGAGCCACCATAGCTGTGATCATCATAGGTACTGTGAAATGCATACCTCATTTCCTGAGAGGTAAGGCTGCTGTCATCATAGGAATCGAGGACATTGTCAAAGGTGTCATAAAACAGGCGCGTCTGCAGCTCGCCCTGAGATCCGATACTGCTGCGTCCGCTGAGATACCAGGACACGTGGCGCCAGGTATTAAAACGCCAGTAGCGTGCCCGGCCTTCTTCACTGGCGGGCATGCCCCATTCGCTGTCAACATAATTGATCCCGAAGGCATATTCATGCCCGGCCCCCGGCAGGAGACCTATTTTTAATGCGGCATAGGTACGCTCCCGATCAGAGTTGTGTCGCACGCCGCCGTCTTCGTTCTCCGTATCTGTATAGCTATCGGGCAGACGGAAATCCTCCTTTTCACGTTCGCTGTAATCGGCGAGGATGTAATAGCGCTGAGCCCGGTGCCCGATCTGTACATGCCCCCAATGTACCCCTCTTTCTCCAGTACCTGCATCAAGTTGAAACTCGAGTTCTTGTTCCGGTCTCCTGGTGACAATATTCACCACTCCGCCCATGGCATTGGAACCGTAGAGAACCGACCCCGGCCCCCGGGTTACGCTTATTTTGGCCAGATTGTCCAATGGCAGGCTACCACTGTCGATATATCCATCCACGGGATTCACCAGAGCAATTCCATCCAGGAGTACGGCTACCTGACGCTGTTCAAATCCGCGCAGGGTGAAGGTTTGTTCATTGCGTTTGCCCACAGTGGTGCTGAATCCGGGTAGCTCACGCAACACATCTGCAAGGGTCTCATGCCCCGCTTCCTTCATTTCAGTGTGGTCTACTTCATCAATAGCCGCCACCAGAGAAATAGGCTGCTGCTGTGCCGTAACTACAATATCCCCAAGATCAGCCGTCGGGTAATCCTGAGCGTAGAGCTTTGGGGAGATACTGCATAAACAGATCGCAATAATGATTGCATTAAGATTCAGCCCATCCCTGCACTGATTCCATATATTCATTTATTTACTCCCTCGCATGTCGTCTAAAATCCCGGCATCCGGGTAATTGTTCGATAAAGGATTCTTCCACTTATAGCTGAGGCTCTGCTCTGGGCAAACATCCACGCAGGTACCACAGTTCCAGCAATGGCTACCTTCCCCCTCCCCCTGTTGTGGAGCCAGTCCCAAAGGGCAGCTACGCTCACATTTGCCACAGTTTATGCAGGTAGAAGGATTGGTAACCACACGCAGTTTACGCCTGCGCCCCAGCAGAGCGAGCAAGGCTCCGAGAGGGCAGAGATAGCGGCAGTAAAAGCGCCGCGTTATCAGGTTCATACCCAGGACTCCGAGCACAATCAGGGCTTCGAGAGCCAGGGTATGGAAAAAAACCAGGCGCATCATTTCGCGCCCCACCAATCCCGGAGGCGACATGAATACAAAGATAGGAGCGCCGACAATCAGGCTCAGAAGGAGCTCGCCGATGAGGGCACACCACAGGATCTGCCGCGGGAGGAGCCAGCGATCCGGGCTTTTGGAGCTTTTTATAAATATGCCCTTGAGGCGATCGCTTAAATCGGACAGATAGTGGATGGGGCAGATCCAGCCGCAGAACACGCGTCCACACAACAGCGCCAGGGTTACAGGGATCAGCATCCCCACCAGAAGCGGGCCATAGATATCGCGGGTCACGAGGATGCGCTCCAGCCCCTCCAGGGGAGAGACAAACCACAGATCACCGAAGCTGATGGATTGATACCACCCCTGAATAAAGTGGAACTTTAGATAGAAATTCAACAGGGGAATAGACACCAGCAGCGCAAAGGAGGCAGTCTGCACACTGAGGCGCCAGAAACTCCAGCTACGCTGGTGCAACCATTTCATACCCCACCTCCAGCAGCTGATGCGGGCTCAGGCAGGGTGAATTCGCGCGCATAGACTGCCTCGATATTTATCGCCTTGCCGCCCTGATCTCTGGTTACCGGACACGCATGAGTACAGATGCCGCAGCCGGTGCAGTGCTCTTCGTCCACAACCGGCTTGAAATCCTCCAGATGAATGGCTTTATCCATAAAAGGACACACGCTGTAGCAGGTGCGGCACAGGATTTTCTTATCCCAGGAAAGACAGGTGTGCCGGTCGATCACCGCCATCCCCATACGGGTTTCTTTCTGGGATACGCGCTGCAGTGCTCCAGTAGGGCATACGTCCACGCACTTCATACACAGATAACAGGGAATTGTTTCCACCCTGATAATGGGCGTGCCGGCATTGACGCCATTGCGGATATCCAGAGGCTCAATGCACAGATAGGGGCACACCTCGACACAGCGCCCGCAGCGGATGCAGGTGCCGGCAAAATGCTCCTCGGTCACGGCTCCCGGCGGACGCAGGACATTTCTATCCACGGGATAGGCGTACCGTCGCCGCGCCGCCGCCGTAGCCGGAGCCAGGAGCATGCCGATGAGGGTGTTGCGCAGAAATGTCCGCCTTCCTGCCGAAAAATTCATGCCAGTTTGAATTTACGCTTCTTAAACGGATGCTCTGGGACAAGTTCACCGCGTTCAATTTTTTCCACTTCATCCTCGGCATGCAGATATACGGCTCCGACATTCAGAACATGGGCAAGCCCCTCGATCTGCCTGACACATTCTTCCATCAGATCCGAGGTTTCCGCTTCGATCACTGCCACGATGTTCCCCTGCGCGTCGCTTCCGTGAACGTCCACCCCTGCGATCCCACCCAGGTGCGCGGCAACATCACTACACTCTTCCGGCAGGGTATTAATCACAAAACCACCTATAGGCATATATAATCTCCTCTCAGAGGTTTTGGAGGAGGGCTGCTTCACCTCCTCCACAACCTCTGTTCTGATATATAAGGTTATTCGTTCAGCTGCGTTAAGTAGGGTTTCAAGGCCTTGGGACCTGATATCCGCCGTGCCCGACAAGCGCAGATCTTGAATTCCGGTTCTTTAGACCCTGGATCATACGCATCATGACACACCTTGTTGATCATGCGATCTTCGTGCATGTCGTGCCAGTAGGCAAACAACATCCCCTCCATGGGGCCTTCCATAACCTTGGCCGGCATCTCGACCTTCCCGCGCCGTGATTCAATCTCCACCATGTCGTTGGGTTTAATCCCCATGCGTGCCGCATCGCGGGGGTTAATTTCGACGAAGGAATATGGATTGGCGCGCAGGAGTTCAGGTACCCGCCCTGTCATGCTGGTGGTATGCCAGTGGTCAATTATACGCCCGGTGGAAAGATACAACGGATAGTCTGCATCCGGCTCTTCGTCAGCACCTACGTAGGGACGGCTCCAGACCCAGAGTTTTCTGTCCGGGTGTGCATGCCCGTAGAACTGATACGGCTTGTCGTCTTTAGCTTCTTTTTCCGCCAGAGGATCGCTGCCGCGCACAAATTTCATCACCGTACCGCCGGTGAGGGCAAATTCTTTGGTGGGGGCGGGCCACTGCACCCCATCCTTCATCTGCTTCAGAACATCGTAGGTCGCGCCACGCAGGTCGTTATCCTGCCCCTTGGTGAGTTTCTGGGTGTATTCATCCCATACCGCTTTGGGCAGTTCATAGTCGGGCTCCTTATCCAGGAACGGCTCGACACATTTTTTGATAACCGGATCATTGAGCTCTTTGGCGAGGCGTAAGGCCCATTCACGCACAATCCACACCTCAGGCATCGCCTCTCCCGGAGCGTCAATAGCTTTGGTGGTGAGCTGGGAGCGGCGTTCGGTACAACCGTACACCCCGGTCTTTTCAAAGTGAAATGCCGTGGGCAGAATCAGGTTGGCGCACTCGGTGGTCTTGGTGGGGAAGATGTCCGTGCACACCATAAACACATCATCGGACTGCATCCCCTTGCGGTACGGCGTCACATTGGGGAGACTCTGCGCCGGGCTGGTGCAGTTGATCCAGATGGCGCGGATCTTCTTCTCGTTTACCGCCTCGAACATCGCCATGGTGTGATAGCCGGGTTTGGGTGGGATGCGGTTGCGCGGGATGCCCCACAGATCCTCCACTTCATGACGCATCTTCTCATTCGCTACCGGGCGATGTGCGGGGAGGATGTGACACAGTCCCCCCCCTTCGCGTACCCCGCCGCAGGCATTGGGCTGTCCGGTGAGGGAAAGGCTGTCCGCCCCCGGTTTGCACAGCTGCCCGGTGAGGATATGCAGGTTGTGGATGAGGTTGTTGGCCCAGACCCCCTGTTTGCGCTGGTTTATCCCCATGCACCACATGCTTAAGCTGCCCTGTGAAGTGGCGAACCAGCGCGCGGCCTTGCGGATATCTTCAGGAGTTATGTTGCCGCCGCAGATCTTGGCGGCTTTTTCCGGGGTGTACTCGGATATGCTCTGTTTAAAGCCATCCAGGTCGAGCTCTTTACCCTCTTTGCCCACCTTGAATACTGCGTAGTTGTTGATGAACTTCTCGTCGTGGAGTCCTTCATCAATAATCACGTACGCCATGGCATTCATAAGCGCCATATCCGTGCCGGGACGGAACTGCATATGCATATCCGCAATCCGTGAAGTTGCGGAGATGCGCGGATCGGCATTGATGATCTTCACCTTATCCGGGTTATCCAGCTTCTGGCGCATCACGCGGCGGAAAAATACCGGATGCGCTTCGGCCATGTTGCTCCCGATAATGAACATGCAGTAGCTGCGCTCGATATTCGCGTAGCCGCCAATGGGTTCATCGGCGCCGAACGAGGTCATGTATCCGCCTACGGCGCTCGCCATGCACAGACGCGGGTTTCCCTCCACGTTGTTGGTCTTCAGCCCGCCGCGCATAACCTTTTGGAATATATAGGTCTCTTCGGTCTGACACTGGCCGGAACCATAGTAGGCGGTGGAATCGTTGCCGTACTTGCGCACGGACTCGGCAAACTTCTTCGCGGCTATATCCAGGGCTTCATCCCAGCTGATCTCTTTAAACGGCTGGTTTTTACGCTCCCGGTACAGAGGTTTTTTCAAGCGCTCGGGATGCTGCATCATTTTGTAGAACAACATTCCCTTCATGCACAGATAACCGTAGTTGGTGCGCGCCTCGGGTACGCCGCGCAGCGCGACCGGGCGCCCGTTTTTCACCCCCAACTCAAGGCGGCATCCCACGCCACACAGACGACAGGTGCCGCGCACCCATTTGTCCGCATCCACAGCATGCGCCACATTATGCTGTCCAAAGGGCAGATTCATTCCCACATAGGAGGCTGCGGTCAACGCCGCGGAACGCTTGATAAAATCCCTTCTGCTTAAACTCATGGTTACCTCCTTTAGTGACCTTTGAATGTATGATTCAGGTGACAGTTCCAGCATGGGGTCTCATCACCGTGGTCTTCAGCTTCCGCCGCATGGCACATGGAGCAGTTACTTACCGCCGGAACCTTATACATATCCTCATATGTTCCGTGGCACTGATAGCATTTGACATTGCCGATGCCATGTGCGGAGTTGTACCACTGGGTATAAATCTGCGGAGTTACGTCTTTATGGCACTCAAAACACGGGCGCAGTTTGTCCTGTTCAGACAGAGGGGGATGCTGGGCTTTAATCGGCCCTGTTATCGCCTTCGTTGTTGACATTGCACCTTTGGTTTCACCTTCTTTGTCTCCGGCAATGGTGCTACAGGCCAGCAGCATTGACAGCACTCCACCAGTCAGGATTACGCTACATAGTCTAATCACTGTTCCTCTCCTCTTTTTTCGCGCTTGCATTCACGCGTTTATAAAACGCCAAAACAATTTACAGCCATCTCAGAACTTATACCGCAGACGCACCGATAGAATTTCGGTATCCCGGGTCGGATTTCCACTTGCAGTAGAATCATCCTGCATGAAATTAGCGTACTTCACGATGAAGTTGAGATTCTCCGCCACCGGTTTAACCACCAGGGCGTCGAATTCATCCCCATAGGTGCCGTCAAAGCCATTATCCTCAGCGGTATCAAAGTAGTGATATGCAATTACCAGCTTGGCTCCCAGAATCC
>JBNGCY010000008.1:22506-24694 GCA_049975505.1 Desulfuromonadaceae bacterium
AACTGATCGGCAAAACCGTTGAATTTGTGCGCGGTACTGAACAGGGTATCAAAGGGGCGATCCGTACCATCCTGACCTGAAATATAGGAATAACCGCCACCCAGAGTGAATGTCCCCAGGTCACCGGCGAGGTAGAGATTAAGCATATCCGCATCGTGGTCCTCCCCATCGGCAAAATCGCTCTGGTGAGAATAATCGAGGTAGTAATTGAAGGGTGCCGTTTTGCCGTGGAAACGGAATCCATAGGTGGCGCTGTCGCGCGCGGAATCGAGTTCGCTTTCGGTGTCGAGCAGATAGGTGTATACAGACAGGTGATGATTTTTAATCCCGGAATACCCGGCATTAAACAGCCACATCCCGTCGAGATCCAGATCATCGAGGAGGATGGTATTGACCTGCTGTACATAGGCAGCATACAGCTTCAGATCCGCTATGGCGGTGTGGGTAACAGAAACGGCATCGAAGGATTGCCCGTTCAGGCGCCAATCAATATTACCGATCAGACGCGCATCATCCAGAACGATGTCCTGGCGCCCCACCCTGACCACGGTATCGGGAATAAAGCTGAAGTCGAGATAGGCCTTCTGGAAGCGACTTCCGTCCGGATCAGCGATAATATCCCGATCAAGGTCGCCACGTACTTTGCCATCATGCATAAAGCGATATTCTTCCATCACATTACTGACATTGTGAAGTTGAACATACGCTGAGGTGTGCATAAATTCTGCGCTGCGATACCCCACCCGGGTGCGGACGCTGAACTGCTGCCCGGGACTGGTGCTGTCATCACGGTGCTTGTATTCAAATCCGATGATAACATCCATATCCGGGGTGCCATTTTTAAGTGCTGCTGCCAGATCGTCCTGGGGGGCCGCGCAGGCCAGACTACTCAGGAAGATCAGTACCGTGGACAGTAAAATTATTTTCCATTTCAGTCCCATCTCAGTCTCCTTTCGGAATCGAAGGCAGCCTCAAAGCCGACACTTTGATCAGTATGATCCTTAAAGAATCTAACGCCAAATCCACGTCTGTCAAATGGCATAGCGCCTGAAAACACAGTACACGCCTATGCATTTGCACACTCTATCTGTGGTGTTTACAACATTCATGCCACAATATCCATGCCACCCCTTATGTCCCTGAATTAAAAAAGGAACCCACTTATAGTGGATTCCCGCAGATAATGGTTGAACATATAAGATAAGGTGTCGGGAGATGTTTCCTGGAGTAAACGTATTAAGGCCAGGACGTGTAAATTATGTAACAATATCCTTTTCCAGCTTGTATTTCTGCACCTTCAGCCAGAGACTTTTTCGGGAAATACCCAAATCTCTGGCGGTCTCGCATTTACGGAATCCGTGACGTTGAAGCGCCTTCGCAATATACCTCCGCTCAAAGTGCTCTATCGCCTCTCGCAGTGATGCGGTTTCGTCTTCACTGTCATCGACTGGAACTGAACGAATTTCATCTGGAAGATCATCTGCCAGAATCAGTTCTCCGCTGCTGAGGATAACCGCGCGCTCCATTGCGTGTTCAAGTTGACGTACATTTCCCGGCCAATCGTATTGCAACATTATCTGCAGTGCTTCGTGAGAAAGATAGCGCAGCGGGCGCTTCATTCTCGCAGAAAAGCGCTTTAAAAAACTATTTGCCAGCGGTTCAATATCGTCACGTCGATCCCGTAGTGGAGGCACATCTATATTAACCACGTTCAAACGGTAGAAGAGGTCTTCGCGAAATCTGCCGGCAGCGACATCTTCCTGCAGAATATGATTGGTCGCAGCTACAATGCGTACATTGACCAGAACCTCATGTCTTCCCCCCAGGGGCTGCACCACTTTTTCCTGCAAAAACCTCAGGAGTTTCACCTGCACAGACATAGGCAAATCACCAATTTCATCCAGAAAAAGGGTTCCGCCGTCAGCCAGTTCGAACTTACCCTTTCTGTTTTCCGTAGCACCGGTAAAGGCACCTTTGGTATATCCGAACAATTCCGATTCAATCAGATTTTCAGGCAGGGCGGCACAGTTGAGTTTGATCAGAGGTCCACCATAGCGAGGGCTTTCACGATGAAGCATATCCACCACACACTCTTTTCCTACTCCGTTTTCCCCTGTGACCAGCACGGTAGAATCTGTGGGGCCGATCACTCTGATCAACTCCATAACTTTCTGAGCCGCACTGCTAC
>JBNGCY010000008.1:24794-43823 GCA_049975505.1 Desulfuromonadaceae bacterium
TCTGTGGGGCCGATCACTCTGATCAACTCCATAACTTTCTGAGCCGCACTGCTACACACTATGACGCAGTCCTGTTCCTTTCGTTTGTCCGCGTTGCGCAGATTTTCATTTTCACGCCGCAGACGCTGTTCTTCGGTAACATCCTTGCTCAACATCAGTGTCCCGAGATAGTTACCCTCAGGATCACGAATAGCTGAATAGGAATTCGAGAAATACCGTTTATGCGACAAAATAAGGCGCGTGGCCCAGTCAGATTCTCCGGATTTTAACGTGTTTATCAGTTGGGCGATCCGTTCATGCATCCGCTTCGGATGAATGGAGAAAATGTTCTTACCGATTATTTTTGCCGCTCTGATTTTACGTATCCTTTCAGCCGCCTCGTTACAGATGACTATACGATCTTCAGCATCTATAAAAACTACCCCCTCTGACATATTTAAAATTATAGGCTCATACAGCCTGGTTACATCATTAATATGAGACATAACTCCCCACCAGATTTAAATATTAAAGACATTGTTACATCGAATACCCATATCGCCGCAACTCATGTTACACAGATGCAACATAAATGAAAACCAAAAACAAAAGACATACACCATCCGTACGTAAACATCTGATAAATATGAATTTTAAAAAATAAAATCTGCTATGGCATTCAGCTTGCAACCACCAAGGAAAACGCAAGTGTGCTTATGCGCAGAGAACTAACGTGCCTTAGTTCTATAAAGACATGTGCGCGTTCATTGTGATTACAGTCTGAATAGCGTCTATAGAATGTTGCTTACGCACAAAACGCTGCTACACTTACCCGCAGAAGCAAGCAATAATATACAGAAATTTCCTGCACCTGAAAACAGGAACAGAATTTTTTTGAAAAACCTGCATTGTTGGCATTGATTTTTTTAATCCATTTCACCATCGAAAGGAGGTGGTTGAATGAAACGATGGATGAAAGCCGCACTTCTGATTCTACTCGGAATTATCCTGGGGGTACCCCTTATGAGTATGGGTTACTATACCATGGTAAGAACCTCAACCCCGCAGTTCTGCGCTTCGTGTCATGAAATCGAGCCCGCCTATAACGACTGGAAGACCTCCAGCCACGGTTTTAATGAAAACGGCGTAGTTGCCGACTGCATGGACTGCCACCTTCCTGCTCCACACGATACCTTCGATTTCTTCTATGCCAAAGCATACCATGGCCTTAAGGATGTTATCGCACACATGTTCCTGGAGGAATACGATCGCAAGAAAAACCGTATGCACGCATACGAGGATATCGACAATGAACAGTGCATGAAGTGCCATCGGAATATTCTGTATATACCGGATAAACGCGGGGCCATGCTGGCGCACCGCAGCGTCATATATGCACGCAAAGGCTATGAGAAAAAGTGCACCGACTGCCACCGCACTCTGGTGCATAAACCCAGATCTATATACGCATACAAAGAAGCCCTGGAATAAAAAGGGCGTAGAAAACACCCGTATTCACCTGAACATGTAAGGCATATAAACCAGTAAAGAGAGGAGACATCATGAAATCGTCATTCAGTGCCATTGTCGCAATCCTTATTTTTACGCTGGCAGGTTCTGTTACGGCTGCCGATGCACAAATAGGGGATGCGGTGAAAAACACCGCTCCAAATCAACCCAAACTCAGGGACTTCAAAGTTGAACGTGGCATGTCCAAGGAGGCACAGGCATGCCTGGAATGTCACAAGCAGGAGCATCCGGGAATTTTCTCCGACTGGGCGGAAAGTCGGCATGCCAGTGCGAACATCACCTGCCTGGACTGCCATCTTGCGGATGAAACCGATCCGGATGTGAGCCAGACCCACTTCAAACAGTATCAGCGCAGCGATACCGAATGGGGCACAAAAGAATATCGCGTACCCATCGCAGAAGTGGTCACCCCGAAGGATTGTTCCCGTTGTCATCCGGACGAAGTCAAGGAGTACAACCGCAGCAAGCACGCCAATACCCTTGAACTGATATGGAAGATCGATCCCTGGCTCAACAAAGGGATGAACTCCGATATAGAGCGGCAAGCCGGGTGCTACTACTGCCACGGCACCATTCTGGAACTGGATGAAAAGGGACGCCTCTCTGAAGATACATGGCCCAATGTAGGGGTGGGGCGTATCAATCTCGACGGCAGTAAGGGCAGCTGCACCAGCTGTCACTCCCGCCACCGTTTCTCTGTAGCTGAAGCACGCAAACCGGAAGCATGCGGCCAGTGCCACCTCGGTCCGGATCATCCGCAAATTGAAATTTTCACCGAGTCCAAGCATGGCGCGATCTACAACGCCTTCGGGGATGAGTACAACTGGGATTCAGCTCCCGGCACCTGGACTCCGGGGATCGACTACCGCGGTCCTACCTGCGCTTCTTGTCATATGAGCGGTTCCGGCAAGCAGACTACTACCCATGATGTTACCGAGCGCCTGAGTTGGGAGCTGCAGGCTCCGCTGACTGTACGTCCGGAAAACTTCAAACCGTTCCCCGCAAAGAGCAACTGGGAAGTTGAGCGCAATAAGATGAAGAATGTGTGTAAGCAGTGCCATGGCAAGAACTGGGTCGAAGATCACTACAAGAAAACTGATGCCGTGGTACAGGAATATAACGAGGTGTACTACAAACCGGCGAAAGCGATGCTGGATAAACTCTACAGCGAAGGATTGCTTGATGACACCAAATTCTTCGACGAGCACCTGGAAGTAGAGTTCTACGAGCTCTGGCACCATGAGGGACGCCGGGCGCGCATGGGTACCGCAATGATGGCACCAGACTACGCATGGTGGCATGGCTTCTACGAGTGCAAGCACCGTTTCAACCGTTTCATGTCAGAAGGTCAGCGTCTGCTTGATACCGGGGAAAAAGCGCACATCTATGAGGACTTCCCCAATGCGACCGGGGACACCACCCGTCCGCCGGTTATCTTCGACCAGAAGTGATGTAGAACTATCACATCATAATTAGATGCCAGCAAAAGCCCCCGTTCTTCGGGGGCTTTTGTGTTTCTGGCCTGGAATCCGGATCTTCAGCAAATTGATTTGTATCAAGGACATATGTGCATAAACATGGCAGCTTTGAGGAATAATTTGTTCAAGCGCTGTAAAGCATAAAGGATTATTTAGAATGAAGGAGTTGCAAGCCCATGCACATGACACCGGGCAATATTTGCCGCAATTGGTTTCAGCACTTTTGTATACCTATTCTCACCGCCCTGATCCTTCTGACTAATGGAGGCAAAGAGACGGTTGAGGCTAAATCAACCATTCAATGCCACTGTTTTCAGAACCGTATTTTCGACACAGACAAACCGGGCGCTGCGGATGCATATTATCTGGCCACTACCCACAACGCCTTTTACGCCCAGGCAGGGGATGCAAGCAAAAAGATCATTGTGCGTTCGCGCCAGCGTGGCCTGCTCGAAGATGATCTGTGGATCGCATTTGCCGTAAGCCGGGAACACTCAATCTCGCTGAAATCTCTTCTTACAACGAGACTGCAACATACAGAATGGAATTCAACCCTGCAGGCACTGGGAATAGAAACCGGTGCGCTCAAGCATGAGCTCAGGCGCGCCATAGAGGGAAAGTCGAGCAATATAACTGCAGAGGTACTGGATCACACCCTGGTCAATCTCGGACTGATAAGTGCAACCCACCTGCAGGAATTGCGCGCCCTCAACGCAAACGCCAAGGAAGTGCTGGCGAGCGTGCTGTTACAGATATATGGAGAAAAAGCCGCCCCAGAGTATCTGCGTGAAGCACGCAGCGGAGCCCACTGGGATCGGCTCATGCATAATGCAGGGATAAAGATCGCCCAGGTTGAGCAGCTGTGGGATCGCGCTCTGAATCGCGGACAGAAGGCCTGACATCTTATAGAATTGGAAGATTTCTCCTCGAACTGACACCGAGCTAGTGCGGCGCACAGATATGCGCCGCACCAACTCGGTGTTTGTTTGCGTACAGGTGTTAACCGGGCCTGGTCACCAACGGCATGATGCGCTCGATTTCGAAAAATACCAGAAAGCAGGTCTGGTTGAAAAACTTCCCCTTTCCTCTCTCCTCCAGACATTCTTTAACCCGTTCGGTGTTCTGCTCTTCTGTCACCTTCTTCAGGTGCAGACGTACTCCTTCATATCCTTTCCCATCTTCAATAAACAGATAGGCCGCGCGCGGGTTGCTCTGCAGATTGGCGTGGCTCAGATGATCGAGCATGATGAAAGCCACACGTCCATCGGGGAAAAAACGCGGACGCGCATATACCGCCGAATTAACAACACCTTCAGCATCAGCGGTGGAAAGTATCGAGGTTCCGGTGGTGGTTTTGAAATACTCTGCAAGTTGATCTCTGTCCATAGAATGCTCCTTGTGGATAAAAGTATTGAGTTTTAACTGGAGTTATAGCGATTGGATGTCAGTATGCCCGGTCTCGCCGTTGGGTAATATGATCCAGGTCAATAAATTAATTACAGAACGCAGAGTTGATTACTCCATACAGAGGAAAGCCGCAGGGTTTTATAAATTCTGTTGAAATTAAGCATTTCAGATGTATATTGAAATGGTGAATTCTAATTCTCCTGATTGATGCAGACGACATTATTGATTTCAGGGAGTTATTCTAAGGAGGGAAGTATGGAAGAGCAGACCCAAAATGGAGGTAATGACATGAAACGATCTATGCTACTGCTATGGATCAGTTGCACCATGCTTATGCTCGGTGCAATGCCGGTACTTGCCGATGATGCATGTATCGACTGCCACAACGAAAACTCACCCGGACAGGTGATGGACTGGAAGGCGAGCCGACACTCGCAAGTGGGTGTAACCTGTAAAGTCTGTCACGGCAATGCGCACCAGAATGCCGATGACTACAAAGAAGCGGTACTGCCGGATGAGACAAAATGTGCCCAGTGCCACCGTAAGCAGTTTACCGAGTTCACCCAGGGCAAGCACAACCACGGCTGGTCGGTACTCAACGCCATTCCGGCCACTCACATGGCCCCGGATGAGCTGATTGAAGGGGGACGCGGCTGCGGCGGCTGCCACAACATGGGGATCAAAACCGAAGAGCAGAAGGCGGATCAGCTCGCCAAAGGATATCGCTATCAGAACAACTCCTGCGATGAATGCCACACCCGCCACGCCTTTTCTCTGAAGGAAGCACAGAACCCCAAGGCGTGCCAGCAGTGCCACATGGGCTACGATCATCCCCAGTGGGAGATGTGGTCGAGCTCTAAACACGGGATGCGCTACTTTGCCAAAAAGGATGGCGATCTGCCTGAAGGTGCGGCGGGACCTACGTGCCAGACCTGCCATCTTCCGGATGGTACCCACGAAAACCACACCGCCTGGGGGTTCCTCGGCGTGCGTCTGCCTCTGCCTGAAGATGAGCAGGCTGCTGCGGATCGCGTGACTATTCTCAAGGCCCTCGGAGTACTTGATCCTGAAACCGGCGAGCCGACCGCGATTCTCGATGCGGTCAAGAAATACGATATGGCGCGCCTGGATCAGGCATCATGGGAAAAAGAGCGCAACAAAATGCTCAACACTTGCACCCAGTGCCATTCTCGTCAGTATGCCAAGGAACAACTCGACATGGGTGATGCTATCCTCACCAAAGCTGATCGCCTCATGGCGGAAGCCATCGAGACCGTGGCGGCCCTGTACAAAGATGGCATCATTCAGAAGCCCGAAGGCTATCCGCACAACTACCCGTTTCTTTTAACCTTTATGCACACCAATGGTGCCAGGTGGGATGAAAATCTCGACGGTCTATCTCATATTGATCAGGTTCTGGTCCGCATGTACATGAAGCATCGCATGCGCGCCTATCAGGCTTTCTTCCACGTAAATCCGGACTATGCCTACTGGTACGGCTGGAACATGATGACCGAAGATCTGGGTGAGATTAAAGCGCTGGCCAAGAAGATGCGCAAGCTCCACAACAAATAGGCAATTACACCCTCGTGGTGCGGGCGTAACCAGGCCCGCGCCATGACAACCAACTATAAATCTCCCCCTCCTGAAACAGCCCGAACCAGACGAACGGTTCGGGTTGTTTTTTGCCTTTTGTTCAGGGGAGTGAAAGGACAATGTTTTTCAAAGGCCGAGCTGGATCAATTTCTTTCCTGCTCAAACTTGCGAAATTACATGGGCATACGCAAGGTGTATGCATTTAAAATATCGGCCTATATGTGGTGTCCGATCATATGCTTAAAAATCCTCCATCCTGTCTCGATTCTGGTTTCCATATCGTAGTCTCCATCCCCGAGTTGATGCAGAAAAACAGCCGGCTGAATTAGACCGAGGAACATATAAGAAAGATCAGAAGCGCTGTGCTGCGTAGCTATCTGACCCTGTTCCTGAGCTGTGGCCATAATTCTTTCAACCTCATGCAGATAGGCGCATACACCCTTAAATAAACGAACCTTCCGCTCTGCCCCCTGGGGAAGAATCCCGGTGGAAAATACATAGCGTGCTATTCCCGGCTTACTCTGCACCAGGCGTATATGCCGCTTCACTAGTAACTCCAGACGGTGAAGCGGATCCGGGGTTATCTCCTCCACCATGCGCACATTTTTGACGAGGTCTGCACAGATCGTGGCATTCACGCCTTGCAGAATCTCCTCCTTACCGGAAAAATGACGATAGAGTGCCGAGGGTACTATCCCCACTGCACGTGCCACCGCCGCGACACTCAGCGAGTCGACCCCATCACGGCTGATCAATTCCAATGCTGCCGTGATAATCTGCTCCTGCCTCACTCTGGTATTTTGCCGCCGTGAACTATTTTCCACTTCCTGAGAATCTGTATTAGCATCCATATTGAAAGCCAACCCCTGCAACAAATAAAAAGACACCCCCAGAAGGAGGTGCCCATAAGATAAAATTTAAATTATATGAAGATGTTAAGCGAATTACTTGATGCCCGCTGCTTCTTCGAGCATTGCAGTAGTAACGGACTTCGGACGCTCGATAGCATACCCGAGAGCACGGTCCCAGGTTACGTTGGCGAGGCAGCCGAGAGCACGCCCTACACCGAAGAGTACAGTGTAGAAGTCATACTCGGTAACGCCGTAGTACCACTGGATAACACCGGACTGTGCATCAACGTTCGGCCAGGGGTTCTTGGCTTTGCCCTGCTCCTGGAGGATGGGCGGAGTTACTTCGTAGATCATGCTTACGAGCTTAAACAGCGGGTAGTCCTTCAGGCCCGGAGTGTTGAGGCAGAACTCACGCTGTGAAGTGTAACGGGGGTCGGTCTTACGCAGAACGGCGTGACCGTAACCGGGGATTACCTGACCACTGTTGAGGGTATCCCACAGAGCCTGCTTGAGCTCTTCTTCGGTAGGCAGCTTGTCGCCAAGCTTGGCCATGAAGTTCTGAGTCCAGGCGAGAACCTCCTGGTTAGCCAGACCGTGGAGAGGACCGGCGAGGCCGTTGATACCGGCTGAGTACGCATAGTAGATGTCAGACAGGGCAGAGGCTACGAGGTGAGTGGTATGTGCGGATACGTTACCGGACTCGTGGTCGGAGTGAAGGATGAAGTACATACGTGCAACATCCTTGTAGTCTTCACACTGACCGAGCATATGTGCAAAGTTACCACCCATATCCAGCTCAGGATCAGCAGGGATGTGAGTGTCGCCCTTGTACTTCATGCGGTAGATATACGCTGCGATGGGGCCGAGTTTGGCCATCAGGTTGGTACAATCCTCAAACATATCCTCCCAGCAGGTCATCTTGTTGAATTTACCTGAGGAGTATTTCTGGGCGAAAATAGAATCACGCTGCATAGCCACGATGGCTGCAGAGAACATAGCCATGGGGTGGGAATCGCGCGGCAGAGCACGGAGTACGTCGATTACGTACTGGGGAACCTGTGAGCGCTGCTTCCAGTCTTCCACAACTTCCAGAGTCTGCTCCATTGTCGGAACATCACCGGTCATGAGTAGGTACCAGAAGCCCTCTACATAGGGATAGTCACTGCCGGGAACCTTGGGCAGCGCCTCAAATGTCTCGGGAATAGTCATGCCACGGAAGCGGATACCTTCCATGGGGTCGAGATAGGAGATGTCTGTTACCAGGCACTTAACACCACGTGCACCACCAATTGCCTGACCGATGGTTACATCGCCAATCTTTACATCGCCATGCTCTTTTACGAGCTTGACGGTACGCGGACGATGCTCGTCGATCTTTTGCTTCAAGACTTCTTTCAGCGTTTTGGACATACTACTCTCCTTATGAAATGGAATTAAAACAGGTGGAGTCAGCCACCTTCCGACTACATAGACCCGAGCTGCGGATGTCCCCCGACATCGTTTCACTCCAGGCCACAACCTTCACTGTGCCAATAAAACAAAAAAACTGCAGATTAACAAGCGCAATCAGCAGATTGCCATCAAAAATGTCCGGGCTGCTTGAGGCAGTGGTTCTTGCCAAGCGTGATCCGATATGGCACTATCACGCGCCCGGCTAGGAAAGCAGTTTGCCAGTAGGTTGGTTAATACACGGCAAACGCCATATTGTGCAAAAACCTGACCTGCTTTCTAACCATGTTTTACGTTTATAGCAAAGAGCCTCAGAAAACGTCAAGATTATTTTTGTATACTGTATTCAATTTCACCCAGATCTGCATCTACGCATCTACAGACCCAGCGCATCTAATTCGCGATCATGAAAGCTTTTGCAAACAAATTTTATCTCTGTTGCAAGTATGCAAAACATGCTATCTTGAAAGTTTATTATGAACCAGAACATATCAATATCCGGGCCGACAATAGCTTGTCTGCAACTTAAAAACAACGTTTTACTGGCGCCGATGGCGGGGATTTCCAACTCCAGCTATCGCCAGATACACAAACGCGCCGGTGCTGCTCTGGTGTTTTCCGAGATGATCAGTGCCAATGGTGTGATCCGTGACGGGCGGCGAACCCTGGAGCTCGCCGTACATCAGGATATGGAGCGCCCTTTCGCCTTGCAACTGTTTGGCGATGACCCCGACGTGATGGCTCTGGCAGCACAAAAATGCACTCATCTGGCTGACATGCTCGACATCAATATGGGATGTCCGGTAAAAAAGGTGGTGCGCTCCGGTGCCGGCAGCGCCTTAATGCGTGATCCCGCGCGGGCCGCAGCGGTAATGCGAGCGGTGCGCAAATCCACAGCGTTGCCCTTGAGTATCAAAATCCGCTCCGGCTGGGACAACAGCGCACGCAATTTTATTGATTTCGGTCGCATGGCGGAGCAGGAAGGCATAGATGCCATCACCTTGCATCCACGCACCCGCACCCAGGGGTTTGGCGGCAAGGCGCAGTGGGAAGATATTGCCCGGCTCAAGCAGGCTGTACAGATCCCGGTGTTTGGCAGCGGTGATATCTACACCCCGCAGGATGGCATGGATATGCTCCGACACACGGGCTGCGATGGAATTATGATTGGCAGAGGTGGATACGGAAATCCCTGGCTGATCCGGAATATTCTCGCGCTGCAACAGGGAACCTCTCTGCATTGCCCTACACCAGCTGAGCGCGGGCAGGTAGCGATGGAACATTTTGAACTGCAGCTACATGAAACAGAAGCTATGGGGGCGAATTCATCCCGCGCAGTACTGGATATGCGTAAACATCTGTGCTGGTACGCACGTGGTCTGGATGGTGCCGCTGAATTCAGACGCAGGGTCAACAGTGTTTCTGACGCCAAGACCCTGCGTTTGTTGATAAACGATTTTTTTGTGATCAAGGATCGACCCGCGGAGAATGCTGTATGAGCAAGGACAACAGATACACTTCCGAAACCCAATCGCTGGAAGCAATTATCGAAGCTAAATTGCGCGCAGCACTGATGCAGGAAGATATTATTGAAATAAACGACCTGTACAATATGGTGCTCTATCAGATGGAGCGTCCGCTGCTGCGCATAATCCTGGAGAAAACCGGGGGCAACCAGCTCCAGGCCGCAAGGATTCTGGGAATAAACCGCAATACCCTGCGCAAAAAAATAACCACCCTGGGGATCACTCCGGCACGTTCCTGCCCTCCGCGGAGTTGACCCCGCCGCAAACACAGACCGCCAAACTATCCTTTTTATCCCTCCATGCGCCGAGACTGATTTTCAAAACGGGTAAATTCACCCCTAAAGGTAAGATGAACGGTGCCGATGGGGCCGTTACGCTGTTTTCCCACAATTATTTCCGCATCATTTGCGTGGTTCTTGTCACAGGAACCATCGCGTTTTTTACATGCATCGCAGTAAACTGTTTCGCGATACACAAACATTATCACGTCCGCGTCCTGCTCAATTGCACCCGACTCGCGCAAATCCGCCATAACCGGACGTTTGTCCGTGCGACTTTCAAGGGAACGATTCAACTGTGAGAGCGCTATTATGGGCACGTTCAGCTCTTTTGCCAGAGCTTTAAGAGAACGGGATATCTCAGAAATCTCCTGCTGGCGGCTCTCGGAATTGCTCCCCTGCATCAACTGCAGATAGTCCACTACCACAAGCCCCAGGTTATACTCAGCTTTCAAGCGGCGTGCCTTGGCGCGCAACTCAAGGACAGAAATGGCGGGGGTGTCATCAATGAATATCTGCGCTTCGGAAAGGAGCCCGGCACCGTTGGTCAGCTTGGGCCAATCAGAGTCACCCAGATGCCCGGTACGCAGACGTGATGCATCCACCCGGGATACAGAACACAGCATCCTCTGTACGAGCTGCTCTTTGCTCATCTCCAGGGAAAAAATCATCGCCGGTACCGGTTCTTTGGCATGTATAGTGGCATGCTCGATAATGTTAAGACCGAAAGCGGTTTTCCCCATGGATGGACGCCCGGCAACAATCAGCAGGTCACCCTTCTGCAGCCCCGCGGTCATGGTATCGAGATCCACATATCCGGTGGGTACACCGGTAACCAGCTCCTTGCGCTCATACAACTGTTCAATGGCCTTGAACGTATCCTTCATAATTTCGCGCGTGGAGTAGTAGGATGGACGGCTGCGCATCCCGGCAATATCAAAAATCGACTTTTCCGCCCAATCCAGGGTCTTCTCTATCTCCTGCCCTTCATATCCCCGGGTGACTATTTCTGTTGCCACATTGATCATATGCCGCGCCACCGACTTTTCCTTCACCATCTTGGCGTAATAAGCCATATTGGCTGCAGTGGGCACGTAATCAACCAGGGTGGCCAGATAGGAGCTTCCCCCCACGTTCTCAAGCTGGGAATTCTTTTTAAGCTCAGCGGTGAGGGTCACCAGATCTGCAGGTTCACTGCGGTCACTCAGGGCAATGAGTGCCTTGAATATCTGCCGGTGACTGTCGCGGTAGAAATCTTCGGGCACCAGAATCTCCAGCGCACGGTTCAACGCTTCGTTTTCGAGCAGAATCCCCCCGAGAACAGACATCTCTGCTTCCAGATTCTGCGGCGGTAGACGATGTGATTCGATTTCAGACATGGCAGATTTTTCTTAAACGCAAAACCCCCGGCGCCTAAACAGCATACCGGGGGAAGATATCAGGTTTAAATGATTTGATAGTCTATTCTGCGGCTACTACATTTACATTTGCAGTAGCTGTGACATTACCCGGAAGCTTAATCTCTACATTCTGTTCTCCCAGGGATTTAATTGGCTCGCCCAGCTGGATTTTCTTGCGATCCACGACAATATCTGCCTCAGCAAGCTTATCCGCAATGTCGGCCGAGGTTACAGATCCGAAAAGCTTTCCCTCTTCACTGGCGCGCAGAACAAATTCACACTTAAGCGCCTCGATTTTCTTTTTCAGAGATTCGGAGTCCTTGGCAATCGCCAGAGCTTTGCGCTCCAACTGGCGCTTGTGATGCTCAAACTCCTTGACGTTGCTGCTGTTTGCCACAACCGCAAGACGCTTGGGAAGCAGGTAATTACGTGCGTATCCAGGCTTAACCTTTACCAGGGCTCCAACTTCACCCAGGCCTTCAACGCTTTCTGTCAGTATTATTTCCATTATCTCCTCCTCAAAGGAACTAAGTCGTTTTTACACGGGGTTTGCGGAAATCAAACCAGAGATCAAATATCCCCAGAGCCGTCACCATCAGAGGCAATGGATTGACCACGAGCATAATAGTATAGGCAAATATCCGCGCTAAAAGCGAAAACGCTTTTTTTCTGAAATAAAACGCCACTATAGCAATGCCCTGCACAAAATACAAAGGCAGAAGCACCGTGAGCACATTCAAACCTGTGTTCTGTATCTGCGTTACCGGTGCCAACAGAGAAAAACCGGCAATAATCAGAACCCAAATAATAGGCTCCGCCACCTTGAAATGATGGAAATCCACTCCCGGGAGAGAAAACCGGCCCCGCCCGAAAAGATAGATCACCATAACCGTAACCAGATACACCAACCCCAGAGAAGCCACAGTGATACCGGCATAGGCACGCTTGAGGAAATCGGCGGTATTTTCCACCACTGCTAACAGTTCTTCAAGCTGTGCATCCTCCACTTCGGCCTCGGCATACACGCTGTGGACCTGCTCCATCTCAGCATCTATATAGTCCGCTACGAGGACTGAAATGCTGGTATCGGCGGAATAAGCCGTATACCCCGCCAAAAGAAGCAACAACACTGCGCCCGCCACAACAGCGCGCGCTACCGCGCGCGGCCAGCCAATGCCAAAGCGCAGAGCATGCACGAGCACGAGCCCGGGGACGCCGAACTGAGTCAGATACAGAACCAGGGATGCTGAACCCGCTGCAGCGTACTGGACCGCAGCTGAAAACAGAACCACCGCCAGGGCGGGCAATGTGCCTGCGGTAAAGCCTGCCAATGCAACCGGAACCGCGAGAAAGACATGCACAAACGCGCCCATAGGGCCTGCATGTGCAGCCGTAAGGAGCAGAACCGCACTTAATGCCGCGCTGACTGCTGTTATCCCCCACGGAGACTGGCTCTGTCCCCGGTTTAATTGTGTTGCGTGGTTCGTCATTTAAGTCAGATTCCGGATTCTACTCAATTGTGCGTTTGGATGTAAATGACATCAAAGCAATATTGCGCGCGCGCTTGATCGCCTCGGTGATCTTGCGCTGATGGGTGGCGCAGTTTCCGGAAATGCGGCGCGGCACGATCTTGCCCCGTTCAGACACAAAGTATTTAAGGGTGCGCACATCCTTATAGTCAATTTTAAGATCGCTATCAGCACAAAAACGGCATCCTTTACGCCGTCCGAAACGCCGACGCGCTACTCCTTTTTTATCAAAAGCCATGATATTAATCTCCTGTATAGGGGTTGAATATTTCTAGTCCTGCTCTTCGTCCTGCTCTTCGTCCTGCTCTTCGTCCTGCTCTTCGTCACTTTCATCTGCATCAGTTTCAGGCGCTTCATCTTCCTGAGCGCTGAGATCGAGACCGTTTTCAAGCAGTACAGTCTGAAATTGCAGAATCGCGTCGTCAAGGCGCAGGCGCCGCTCGAATTCCTTGACCACGGTATTACCGGCAACGAAGTTAATCAGGACAAAGGTCCCCTGTTCCTGTTTTTTAACCAGATACGGAAGACGCTTGGTTCCCCATTCCTGACATCTGAGAATCTCAGCGTCCTGGTCTGCAAGGATCTGTTTGAACTTGCCCAGCAGAGCGGTGTACTCATCCCCGGCAATTTGTGGCCGGATGATGAAAATCGTTTCATACGTACGCATATCTTATATCCTCCTTGTGGATTTTAGCCCCGGTCATCCCCGGAGCAAGGAGCGAACAAGGCAACCTCTTTGCCCTGCCCGACTTGCAAACGGTCTATTTAGCATATCGAAGGCGGAGTGTCCATGACTTTAATCCCCGTATTCCTCTTTAAGGGGGCGAGCATGGGGCTGCAGGGTCAGACGTTAAACCTGAAATGCATCACATCGCCATCCTTGACAATATATTCTTTGCCTTCGATGCGCAACAATCCCTTATCCCGTGCGCCGGCTTCGCCATTGCACGCGACAAAATCATCATAGGCGATAACTTCGGCACGAATAAACCCGCGTTCAAAATCGGTGTGAATAACGCCTGCGGCCTGAGGGGCACGGCTGCCGACCGGAACGGTCCATGCCCGCACCTCTTTGACCCCGGCAGTAAAATAGGTAATCAGATCCAGCAGGGTGTATCCGGCGCGGATCATTCGATCCAGTCCCGACTCTTCAAGGCCGAGGTCGGCAAGAAATTCCTGTTTCTCCTCCGCGTTAAGCTCTGCGATCTCTGCTTCAATTTTTCCGCAGATAACCACCATCTCGGCACCCTGTGAGCGCGAATACTCTCTGACCTGCTCTACATATTCGTGCTCTCCGGCGAGGTCGTCTTCACTGACATTAGCCACGTACATCACCGGTTTCATGGTGATCAGGTTCAAATGGGCCACACTCGAGCACTCTTCTGCAGTAAGTCCGAGCATTCGCGCCGGACGCCCTTCGTTAAGTCCGCTGTTGAGCTTGTCGAGGGCCCTCAGTTCAGCCCGGGCTCCTTTATCCCCGCTGGCGGCAAGTTTGCGCAACCGCGTACTGCGCCGCTCGACCGCCTCAAGGTCTGCAAGGTTGAGCTCGGTCTGAATGATATCAATATCCCGCAGGGGGTTTACACTTCCGTCAACATGCACCACATTTTCATCATCAAAACAGCGCACAATATTTGCGACGGCATCGACCTGACGGATATGGCCGAGGAACTGGTTACCCAACCCCTCGCCTCGGCTGGCCCCCTTAACCAGACCGGCAATATCAACAAATTCCATGGTAGCAGGGAGAACCTGCTGGGGCTTTACAATCGCAGCCAGAGTATCAAGGCGGGGATCAGGCACAGCCACAACCCCCACATTCGGTTCAATGGTGCAGAAAGGGTAATTGGCCGATTCCGCTCCTGCCGAGGTAATGGCATTAAAAATAGTGGACTTCCCCACGTTTGGAAGGCCGACGATACCGCATTTAAATCCCATGTATTGATCTCCAAACAACGATAGCCGAGGCTGATGCCCCGGCTATCGAGATGCATATGTTCAGGTTTATTTACACCAGAAGCGGTGCAAGCACCAGTGATACGACACTCATCAGCTTGATGAGGATATTCATGGCCGGGCCGGAGGTATCCTTGAACGGGTCACCTACAGTATCCCCGACAACTGCAGCTTTATGTGCTTCGCCGCCTTTCTCTTCACCGCTGAGTTGACCGCCTTCGATGTATTTTTTGGCGTTATCCCATGCACCGCCACCGTTGGACATCATCAGAGCCAGGAGTACCCCTGCCAGAGTGGCACCGGCGAGCATGCCCCCCAGCGCTTCCTTGCCAAGGAGAAAACCGATCACAACCGGGGCTGTAACTGCAACCACGCCGGGCAGAATCATCTCCTTGAGTGCGGCCTTGGCAGAAATATCCACGCATTTTTCAGGCTCGGGCTTAACCCCCTCTTTGCCTTCCAGCAGACCGGGGATTTCACGGAACTGACGCCGGATTTCATCCACCATCTGAGAAGCGGCACGCCCGACACTGTTCATAGTCAGAGAGCCGATAAAGAACGGGATACATCCGCCGATGAGAAGGCCGACCACGACCTTGGGCTGAATCAGGTCAATGGTTTCAAGCCCTACCGTGGTGGCATATGCGGAAAAAAGCGCCAGTGCGGTGAGAGCTGCGGAACCGATAGCGAACCCTTTGCCCACTGCTGCGGTGGTGTTGCCGATAGCGTCGAGACCGTCAGTGATTTTCCGCACATCCGGTCCGAGTCCGCCCATTTCCGAAATGCCGCCGGCATTATCGGCAATCGGGCCATATGCATCCACTGTCATGGTTACCCCAACAGTCGCGAGCATGCCTACTGCGGCGATACCGATTCCATACAGGCCGGCAAAGAAGTTTGCTACCAGAATGCCCACACTGATAATCAGAATCGGTGCCACACAGCTCTCCAGACCTACGGCCAGACCGCTGATAATGTTGGTGGCCGGGCCGGTTTTACTTGCCTCGGCAATGCGGCGTACCGGCGCCTCAGCAGTGTAGTATTCGGTAATCAAACCTATGGCAATGCCCGCAAGTGAACCGGCGGCCAGGGCCATGAAGATACCGAAGCTCAGTCCCATGATGGGAATAATCAGCAGGGAAGCTGCAATAAAAAGCCCGGCAGCGACAAAAGTAGTCAGACGCAGGGCTGTAGCGGGATCCTTGTCCTGGAAGCGCTTCATGGCATAGATGCCTGCAAAGGAGAATACCAGACCGAAGGTTACCAGAACCAGGGGCAGGAGCATCGCCGCTGAACGGGTTGCTTCGCCATCGCCGAGCTTGGCGAGGAGCTCAGGGCTCGCAGCTGCGGCAATCGCAACCGTAGCGATAATGGAACCGACATAGGATTCAAAGATATCCGCACCCATACCCGCGGTATCACCCACGCAGTCACCCACGTTGTCGGCAATAACTCCGGGGTTACGCGGATCATCTTCAGGGATTCCGGCCTCTACTTTACCCACCAGGTCTGCGCCCACATCGGCGGCTTTGGTGTAAATCCCGCCACCTACACGGGCGAAAAGGGCGATGGAGGATGCCCCCATGGCGAAGCCGTTGATATATGTTGAAGTTGCAGGATCGCCGCCAAAGAAGATATATGCAATGCCGACACCCACAAGCCCCAGGGAGGCCACGGAAAGTCCCATAACCGCGCCGCCGTTGTAGGAAACCTCAAGGGCACGCGCCTGGCCGTGCTGCCGTGCGGCTTCAGTAGTTCTGACATTGGCGCGGGTAGCAGCCTTCATGCCGATAAAACCACAGGTCATGGAGCAGATCGCTCCACCGAGAAATGCAAGAGCCGTTTGAATCCCCATACCGATGGCAATAAGGATAAATACAACCCCGACAAAAACCGCCAGGGCACGGTATTCGCGGTTCAGAAACGCCATGGCTCCCGCATGGATAGCCTCGGATATTTCTGCAAGCTTTTCATTTCCTACCGGTTCTGCCTTAACCTTGTTGTACAATGTAATAGCCATGGCAAAGCCGGCTATCCCGATAATTACGGCAAAATAAGCCATTGAAACCCTCTCCCCTGTTACATGATCGCTAATCGTTCAACACATCTTGCCCGTTAAATTCGCACATAGCCTTCTGCGCTCCGGCGCTCAACACGGTTTCTACCGCGCTGGCTGCGTGGGCAAGGACCTTGGGTAAATTCTTTTTCTCATCTGCAGAAAACGCACGCAACACAAAGGCTGCGGTATCTCCGCCTGCGGGTGGTCGATTTACACCCACGCGCACGCGGACAAAATCATTACCTACAAGCTGGATAATATGCCGCAGGCCGTTATGTCCCCCATGACCTCCACCTGTCTTGATCCGTACCACTCCGAAGGGCAGGTCAATATCATCGTGGATCACCACAACATCAGAACCTGCTGAACCACCGGCTTTGCAAGCCGATGCCACGGAGGCTCCGCTGAGATTCATAAAGGTCTGCGGCTGCAGGAGCATGACTTCTTCCCCCGCAAGACGTCCTACTGCATATTGCGCCTGATGCCCCTTTTTCTTAAGCGGAATATGCGCACTCTGCGCCAGGACATCCACTACCATAAAACCGATGTTATGGCGGGTATCTGCGTACTTGGGGCCGGGGTTACCCAGCCCGGCTACAATCTTCAAAACTAATCCGCAGATTCAGTTTCAGCTGCAGCCTCTGCAGCTGCGCCCTCTTCACCTTCACCGCCTTCTTCTCCCTCTTCAGTATCTGAAGGTTTGAAACCGACCACGGTAACAACGGTGAAGTTAACATCATGCACCAGCTCAACATCGGCCGGGGCTTTGACATCTTCAATATGCACACTGTCACCGATCTCAAGGTCGGCAACGTTGATTTCGATATAGCGCGGCACTTTGGTAGGCAGACAGTAAACTTCGAGCTCATTGCGGATAACCTGCAGATTGCCACCCTCTTTTTCGCCGACAGATTCGCCTTCAGTATGGACAGGCACCATGAAGTAACCCTTTTTCTTCAAGTCAATAGCCTTGAAATCCACATGCTCGCGAAAGCGCTTGATCGGATCCACCTGCAGATCCTTCACAATCACCTGCATGCCGTCGAACGGCTGCCCGCTGCTGCGCAGTGTAATCAGGGTATTAATGCCCGCGTCTGTGTCAAGAGCAGCGTCAAGATCTTTGGGGTGCACCACGACAGGACAGGACTCAATATCCGGCCCATATACCACTCCGGGGATTAGCCCCTCCCGACGCGCGGCCCGGGCGCCACCTTTTCCTACTCGCTCACGCAATGACACATTCAGTTCTGTTTGCTGCATAACCTGTATACCTCCATCTCTATTATTTCGCTAATGCGCTTATATTCCGGGGATCAACACACATATAACCTGTAACCAGAACGGCTGCTGTCGCCTCCAGAAACTCATGAATCAGGTAACTATCGTAAAAAATCAGACGAACAGAGAACTCACCGACTCATCCGACTGGATTCGCCTGATGGCCTCTGCGAGCAGTGATGACACCGACAACTGCCGCAGGGTCCTGCATGTCTCTATTTTGGAATTACAGCAGATACTATCGGTTACTACAACTTCTTCGAGACAACTTGCCTCAATACGATCCAGCGCCGGGCCGGAGAGGACCGCATGGGTGGCGTATGCAAAAATGCGTTTCGCTCCGGCATCTTTTAACGCCTTGGCACCGTTGCACAGGGTGCCGGCGGTATCAATCATATCATCAACAATGACACAGTCTTTCCCGGAGACATCCCCGATAATATGCATAACCTCTGAAACGTTGGCACTGCTGCGGCGCTTATCAATTATAGACAATCCGGAATCAAGGCGTTTGGCGAACGCTCGGGCACGCTCAGTGCCTCCAGCATCCGGGGACACCACAACCAGGGGCTCAGTATATTTTGCACGGATATCCTCAAGCAACACCGGAGCGGCATAGATATGATCTACCGGTATATCAAAAAAGCCCTGGATCTGACCGGCATGCAGATCCATGCTGACCACGCGATCCACCCCTGCAGTGGTCAGGAGAT
>JBNGCY010000009.1:0-5575 GCA_049975505.1 Desulfuromonadaceae bacterium
CCGCAACTACAGCTGATTCCCGCGAGTTTTGCCCCTTCACTGCTGCTGCAGGTTCCGCTGATCCCCTTGCGTTTGAACATGATACCGATGGAAAGACCAGCAAAGGCGAGGATAAATACCGTCAGGGCCGGAATAAATAATTTAAGCATGATTAAACCTCAAAAATGTTCAGATCGAAATCTTTAGACTGAATACGCTTAATGCCTCAGGATAAAAAGTCGAGCAATCACCTGTAAGCTATCATTTTACCTGTGTTGACGAAATATATTTTTCAAATTCCGGGCTGCTCAAGGAAACAAAACCGCGGTCTTTTTTGACCAGCATGTATATAGCGAGGTTGTGCTGTTTGGCAAACTCCATGGCGTGTTCCGGCCCCATGACCATGAAGGCGGTGGCATATGCATCTGCGAGCATACATGAGTCATGCAGCACCGACACGGCGGCCAGCCTGTGGGTGATCGGGTATCCGGTGGTAGGATCAATAGTGTGTGAATAGCGTCTGCCCTGATGTTCAAAATAGTTGCGGTAGTCACCGGACGTGGCCATGGCGGTGGAGGAGGAGGTGTGGACCACGCGTATTACGCTCCGTCCTTTGCTCTGTGGGCGTTCGATGCCGATACTCCAGGGGTGCCCGGGAGCCTTTTCTCCGCCGGTGCGGATCTCCCCGCCGATCTCCACCAGATGGTTCGGATATCCGAGCGCAATCAGTAATTCCGCAATCTGATCCACCCCATAGCCTTTTGCAATTCCGGACAGATCCAGATACAGACCGGCAATGCTTTTTTGTATCTGCGGAGGGTCGAGCCTCACCTTCAGATTCTGGTAACCGCTTTTGCTCAGGGCTTCTCTGATTCTGTTTTCTTCCGGTACGGCATACAGATTTATATCAGGGCCGAAACCCCAGAGATTCACGAGATTCCCGACGGTTATATCGAATGCTCCATTCGTTTGAGTACTTATTTTCAGCGCGGTATCGATCACACTTGCGGTCTCGGCGCTGACATCCACCCAGGTGTCGGCTCCGGCGTTGTTCACCTGATTCAGTTCTGAATCGTCAATATAGGTGCTCATGCGCTGGTTGATCTGCTCGAGACGCGCCTCAATCCGTTTGTGAACCTCTTCAATTCCGTGTTCAGTATCCGCAGCGGGGATCAGGCTTATATGATACGCAGTACCCATGGTTCGTCCGGATAAAGTTACCGGAGCGGGGCCGTTTCCGGCAGCGTTTTTATCTTCAGAATCAAAAATGCGCGGTAGGGCAATGGTTGCGATAAGGAGAAACAACAGGGCTATGAGAGGGCGTTTCATGTGCGCTCCTGAGGTGATTCGGGTTAACAGAAAACAGAAATGGCCACGTCTGTTTGACGTGGCCATCCTAGCATGATTCAAGCGCGGGTGTGGAGATCCATTTACATATCCAGCAGCCCCAGTGCCGTCCTGGCACGTACATGTTTTTCCTGCTCTTCCATCTCCAGCAGATTCTCAAACAGTTCGCGAACCTCAGGGTTGGAGGTGCGGTTGATGACGGTATTGTATGAATCGATCATGCACTGGTCGATCTGCGCCGCAATTTCAAAAACCTTTTCCGGGGTTAACTCATCCGTGTAGGAGATATTCTGCACCGGCTTGAAGATGGAGCATTCGTTGGAGAACTGAAACCAGGCCTCCATGGCCTTGTTCTTGGTGTTGGTTTCGTATTCTTTGAGTACTTCTTCGAGATGCTCTTCGTGTCGAGCCATATAGTCGAGCAGCATTTTCATGCGTGGCTGTTGAGCGCTGTCGGAGAGTTTCTTGAAGTAGTCACTGGCGAAACGATGGAACTGACGCGCATAATCGAGAATCTGCTTGGCCTGTCCGTATGGCATGATTTCCTCCTGAATCAAAATATTGCATTTCAGATGGCGTAAAGCCGGAGCGATTCCGCTCCGGCTTTACGCCTGTTGCAAGCGGGCAAGAGTAACCGATTAGCCGCCGAAGTCGTCGAACATGATGTTTTCGCGTTCAACCCCCTGCTCAATGAGCATGTTGGTAACCGCGTTGGCCATCATGGGAGGACCACACATGTAGTACTCGCAGTCTTCGGGGGCCTCATGGTCCTTGATGTACATTTCGTACAGAACATCATGGATGAACCCGGTTGGACCGTCCCAGTTATCCTCAGGGAGCGGATCAGAAAGAGCCACATACCACTTGAAGTTGGGGAATTTCTCCTGGAGCTCGTTGAGCTCATCCACGTAGAACATCTCCTTGAGACTACGTGCTCCGTACCAGTATGTGATCTTGCGCTTGGTTTTCAGGCGCAGGAGCTGATCCCAGATGTGGGAACGCATCGGCGCCATACCTGCGCCACCACCGATGAATACCATCTCGTTGTCGGTATCGCGAGCGAAGAACTCCCCGTACGGACCGGAAATGGTGACCTTATCACCGGGCTTGAGATTGAAAATATAGGAGGACATCTGTCCCGGAGGTGCATCCGGTGCGTTGGGGGGCGGAGGACATACACGCACATTGAGCATGATGATCCCCTTTTCATCCGGGTAGTTGGCCATGGAATACGCGCGCATGATGGGCTCTTTGACCACGGACTTGTAGCGCCACAGATCAAACTTGTCCCAGTCTTCCTTGTATTCATCTTCGATGTCAAACTCGGAGTAGGAGAGCTCATGCGGGGGGGCTTCAATCTGGATGTAGCCACCCGCGCGAAAATCACAATTTTCACCTTCAGGCAGCTCTGCAATGAATTCCTTGATGAAGGTGGCCACGCCGCGGTTGGATTTGACCGTACATTCCCATTTCTTTACGTTGAAGATCTCAGGTTCAACCCCGAGTTTCATGTCCTGCTTGACCCCGACCTGGCACGCCAGACGCAGCCCTTCGCGGGCTTCACGCTTGGAGATTAGGCCTGTCTCTGTGGGGAGAATTTCCCCGCCGCCTTCATACACATGTATACGGCACTGGCCGCAGGTGCCGCCACCGCCACACGCCGAGGGGATGAAGATCCCTTTTTCAGCCAGAGCGCCGAGGAGTTTGCCCCCCGGTTTGGTGGTGATGGTCAGCTCGGGATCGTCATTAATTTCGAATTTGATCTCACCGGTTGGGACCAGTTGCTTGCGCGCTGCCAGGATAAGGGCAACCAGCGCAAGGATGATCCCGGTAAACATGGTGGATCCGACTATTATCAAGTTCATAGTATCAATCCTTTATTCAGATTATTACTGCATTAAAACTGTAAGCCGGAGAACGCCTGAAATGACATCGCCATCAGACCGACCACGATGAAGGTCATGCCTACACCGCGCAGGCCCTTGGGGATATCACTGTACACAAGCTTCTCACGAATACCCGCAAGCAGGGCAATGGCTATGGCAAAGCCGACCCCGACCCCGATGCCGTACACGGTACTCTCGGCGAAGTTGTAGTCGCGCTCCACCATGAACAGGGAAGCCCCCAGGATGGCGCAGTTAACCGTAATCAGGGGCAGGAAGATCCCCAGGGCGTTGTACAGAGCAGGAAAGTACTTGTCGAGCACCATCTCGAGGATCTGTACGATAGCGGCGATAACCCCGATATAGGTTATCAAACCCAGGAAACTAAGGTCGAGCTCCGGGTAACCTGCCCATGCCAGAGCCCCCTCTTTAAGGAGTACATTGTAGAGGATATTGTTTACCGGTACGGTGATAAACTCAACCGCGACAACAGCGATACCCAGCATTATGGCGGTATTAACCTTTTTCGATACCGCTATAAAGGTACACATGCCCAGGAAAAAGGTCAGGGCGATGTTGTCGACAAAGACTGAATCGAAAAATATTGTGAAATAATGAGCCATGACATTTTATCCTATTCTTGGAGTTCAGGCTTCCAGGTTCGCAGTGCCCAGATGATGAAGCCGATCAAAAAGAAGGCACTCGGCGCCAGCAGCATCAGACCGTTGGTAACATACCACCCCCCGTTGTTGACCGGGTTCAAGATGGTGAGGCCGAAGAATGAGCCTGAACCAAACAGTTCGCGTACAAAGCCGACCATCAGCAGGATTATGGAGTAACCCAGGCCGTTGCCGATACCGTCCATGAAGCTTTCGTACACCGGATTTTTCATGGCATAGGCTTCAGCGCGCCCCATGACAATACAGTTGGTGATTATGAGACCGACGTAGACGGAGAGCTGCTTGCTCATCTCATAGGCATATGCCTTGAGCATCTGGTCTACGATAATGACCAGGGTGGCGATAATGGTCATCTGTACGATGATGCGCACACTGTTGGGGATATGGTTGCGGATGGCACTGACGGCGGCGTTGGAGCACCCGACAACAAGGGTAACCGCAATTGACATGGTGAGTGCCGTGGACATTTTATTAGTTACTGCGAGTGCTGAACAGATGCCCAGAATCTGCAGGGCAATTGGGTTGTTGTTAAACAACGGGTCCAGCAATGCGTCTTTTGCTTTAGACATAGTAGTTACTCCTTGCTCTTGGTGTAGTTAGCCAGGAATTTGCCATAGCCGTGGTCGCTGAACCAGTACTCTATGATAGCCTGAGCCTTGCCGCTGGTTACGCTCGCACCTGCGAGACCGTCGATGGTGTGTATCGCATCATCAGCGTTCGGATCATATTTCCCGTTTTTCACGATGTTAAGCGCCAGGCTGCCGGAATCGTTGTAGAGTTTTTTCCCAACCCACTGATTGCTGAAATCGGGCTTTGCAATTTTATCCCCCAGCCCCGGGGTTTCGACCTGCTGGTAGAATTTAAGTCCACTAACGGTGGTGCCGTCGTTCTGTACCCCGATGTAGGCATACATGGGACCCCACATGCCCGGACCATTAATGGGCAGCACAACCTGGCCATTGGTCTTGTCGACAAATACACGCGCGTATTTGAGGCGCTGTTTCATATCGGCCACATCGGCTGCTGCAGGGATATCCACGAGCATATCCGGGTTATCCTTGGCATCCTTGGGGTTGAATTCCTCGGCGTTTATTTCCGAAGTAAACTCACCGGTGTCGATATTTACCATCTTCATTTCAAAATTGCTGAATAGTTCTTCCTCGGAAGCTCCTTCTTCAAGTTCATCTGCATAACCGCCTGCGGCGAGAACCGTAGAGCGGGTTTCCAGCAACTGATTATATGCTTCCCGGTCAATGCGCACCAGGGCCGCCATGCATACGAGTACAGAGCAGACCAGGCACAGCAGGAACACGACCAGAAATGTTTTGAGAATTGAGTCATTAGACATGGCGCAACATCCTTTTCTTGATATGTGCGTTCACGACAAGGCGATCGATCAGAGGTGCGGCAACGTTGCCGAACAGGATAATCATCCCTGCGCACTCAGGCATCATGGGGTTGAAAACGCGCACCAGCACTACAAGAGAGCCGATGAGGAGGCCGTAGATCCACTGCCCCTTAACGGTCATAGCCGCGGAGGAGTGATCCGTAGCCAGGAACACCATGCCGAAAGCAAGACCGCCGAGCACCAGGTGCCAGGCCGGGTTCATTGCGCCGGAGTCGAACAGACACAGAATGGAAGAGATCGCAACAACACCGATAAGGATCGATGCCATGATGCGCCAG
>JBNGCY010000009.1:5675-8295 GCA_049975505.1 Desulfuromonadaceae bacterium
ATGATGGTTAGTGCGTCACGCAGTGCCACGCCAAAGTCGTTTTTGCCGGGGCAGGCATATGTGCATAACGCCAGATCCTCTTCCGCCAGTTCGAGGCATCCGAGGCTCTGCGCCTCATCGGTATCACCGGCACACAGAGCACGCAGCAGATAGTTGGGCAGAATGTCGAGAGGCATCACCTTTTCAAAGGAGCCGATGGCGAGCATGTTGCCCGGACGTCCGTAAGTGCTGGTGTTCATGTCCGCAGTGGGGCCACCGGTAAAGGCGTTCATGAAAACGCGCTTGATGGAGAACCGATCTTCACCGGGAGTGAGTGAGGCCAGAAGCTCACGCTCACGTTTTTCCGGCAGAACAGATACCTGCAGATGGTAACGTCCCAGAAAGGCCATCGGGCCGGATGCCTGGGTGCCACTGAGCACGGAACCGGAAATTACGCGCTGCTCACCGCCTTTAAGCTGGCCCCTGGTGAGTTCGTCAAGGTTCGCGCCCATACGGGTACGCAACAGGCGCGGCTCTTTGACACCGGGGCCGCCGAAGGCGACGATACGTTCTACCGGAATTTTGCCGCTGGTGAAGAACTTGCCGTAGGCGATGACATCCTGGTAATTGATGTGCCAGACAAACGTGTCAATGTTGACCGGGTCGAGAAAGTGGATATGGGTGCCGGGTAATCCGGCCGGATGGGGGCCGTCGAATTCTTCGTAGGTGACCCCTTTGACCTGGGGCATAATCGCATTGGGCTTCTGGCACACATATACCGCACCTTCAGTGAGGCGGGTGAGAACCTTGAGGCCGTTGGCAAAAGCCTGCTCCTCTTCTTTAATCAGCATCTCAGCCTTGGCCGCCAGGGGATTGGTGTCCATGGCAGTCACAAAAATCGATTTCGGCTCGCTGTCAGTGGCGGGAACCTTGTTGTAGGGACGGGTGCGCAGGGCCGTCCACAGGCCGGAATCAGCCAGATTGGTCACCACTTTGTCCCGTGCCAGGCTCTCAAGGTCTTTTTCCTTGTAGGAAGCGAAGCTTTCCTCTTCCTCTTTTGCATTCAATTCAATCACTACTGATTGAAGAACGCGGCGCGCGCCGCGGTTTACCGCAACCACTGTGCCGGCTCCGGGAGCCGTGTATTTTACCCCCTCAGTTTTCTTGTCGGTAAACAGGAGTTGACCAAGTTTAACCTTGTCTCCCTCTTTAACCGCCATGCTCGGCTTCATGCCGACATAGTCCGGACCGAGAACGGCTACCGACTTGACTGCGGGACCATCAGAAATTTTCTGTTCTGGAACGCCGGTTATCGGCAGATCCAGCCCCTTGTTAATTTTAATCATCTCAATGCACTTTCCTTGTAAGGGTTGTGAATCAATCCGTATTCAACTTTTCGCGCCAGGCCTGTCAGAGACAGCCGTCGGGAGAGTAGAGACGTAGTTGATTGTAACGCTATTGCATGTCTGTGGACCAGCCCTGACCATTGTAATACATACCATGTGTAACCTCCCCTGAACTTGAATTAAAATAACAAGACTGTTCTTGCCGGGCTTAACCCGTAGCAACAGTATTGCATGAGCCTGATGTGCTAAACCAGGATCTGATAGAAGGTGGCTGCGCAAAAAGCACCACGCACGGCGCAGCGGAGATCATCCCGCGGATGCGACGCATGTAAGTACGTTTCATCGCTTGGATAATTAAATGCTCCGCAGGTGGTGAATCCCGCTCAGCCATCCAGGCCCGATACTCTTTGTAAACGTATCATGGGATGCGCGCGCAATTTGCATGCCTGGAAAGCCCTGTGCATACAACCTTGCGCGAGTGTAAGTAATACGATGTTCTAGCCCTTTGTGTCAATAGTTCCCGCCTTTTTATTGCCTGGGGAGCGGGAATAAAAACACCCTGTCAGGAAGAGTTGCGGCGGTGGCTTATAAAGCGGTGAATGGTGGACAGGTCTGCGGCATTGAGAGAAAGAAACTGCAGGCCGATTCCGGGTGGAATCTCCGGTTGCTCCGGATGGTCTGAGTGGTTGACCCAGCTCACCACGCTCTCGCATATGATGGGAGCGTCGGTTTCGGGCAGATCGAGTTTGACCATTATTTTCGAATTAAGGGGATATTCGGTTTCGGTGGCGATAAATATTCCCCCGGTGCTGAGGTTGTAGGCGCACGCCGGACGCAGGCTGTTGCGTCCGGTTCCGAAGTCGACCTTCAGGCTGGTCTGGAGACGGTCGAAGGAACGGTGCGGCAGACCCAGGGCGCGCCGGGCTGCCGCCAGAAAGAGATGTTTGCTCAAGGGGGTGAACAGAATATCGTGCGGCTTGTGCATCTGACAGCGGTTCAGATACGCTTTATTGTTCCCATCGATGATCACAATGATGGGGATATCCCCTATGTCAGGATCATCTTTTAAGAGGCGGCAGCAGCATCTTTGCGGATCGTGGCCGGCGGAGTCGTCCGGGGTGATGAAAATTATATCCGGATGCTGTGCTCGGGCGGTGAAAAACAGATCGGATGTGTCTTGTGCCGTGAGTAGATTGAATCCCTCCTGTGCGGCAAAGGAGTCATCAATATGCAGCAGCTCCCGGGCTGTTGCAGAGATCAGAATAGTGTTGTCTGCCATAATATCGCCTCCACCA
>JBNGCY010000009.1:8395-43281 GCA_049975505.1 Desulfuromonadaceae bacterium
GGGCGATACAGGGTGCTGAGGATTGTATCCCAGGGCAGGGAATAATCCAGGTTGCGTTCACCGCTTTCGATGGCGGCAAAGCGATCGGGCAGGACAATGTCCGGCTCAATGCCGCGATACTGCGTGGAAGCTCCGCTGACACGGTAGAATTTTTGCACCGTGACCTTGATGGCGCCCAGCGGTTTGTATTTGTTCAGATTGCGCATGGGCAGGTTGGTATCGATATTGATCATGGCCTGGACGGTGCCCTTGCCGTGGGTATGCTCACTCCCCACAATTACGGCACGGCGATAATCCTGCAGGGCGCCTGCGAGAATTTCTGAAGCCGAGGCGCTGAATTTATTCACCAGAACCACTATGGGGCCGGTGTAAACCATGTTCTCGTCCTGATCTGACATCACCTTTATATCGTTATTGCTGTCCTTTACCTGTACCACCGGACCCTGTTTGATAAACAGACCGGTGGTGTCCACCGCATCCTCGAGAGAACCTCCCCCGTTGTTGCGCAAGTCGATGATGAGTCCGGAAATTCCCTGCTCCGTCAATTGCTCCAGTGCAGCCCTGGTGTCATCTGTCACATTGCGCCCCTTGCCGTTTTCTTTGTGGAAATCACGATAGAAGCTCGGAATTTTAATATAGCCGTAGTCGGCGTCATCAATGCCTTCGATCAGGGTTGATTTAACGAAGGCGTCCTGGATCTGAACCACGTCACGTTCTATGGATATGATGTGGCGGGTGCCGTCCGGTTTTCTGATGTGGAGCTTGACCGTGGTCCCCTTGGGGCCGCGGATCAGACTGACGGCGTCGCGGATGCGGGTGTCTGTGATATCAACCGGTTCGCCGTCTTCACCCTCACTTACCTTGAGAATGGTGTCTTCGCTCGCGAGAACACCCTGCTGCTGTGCCGCCCCGCCCGGGATAAGGCGGACAACCTTGATAAAGCCGCCATCTTCACGCAATACGGCGCCGATCCCCTCCAGCGAACCGCGCATGTGAATGTCGAAATCCTCCTTTGCATCCGGAGGCATATAGGTGCTGTGGGGATCGTAAGCGTTGGCAATCGAGTTGAGGTAGCGGTTGAAAAAGTCGTTCTCCGATACCTTGCCCATACGTGCAAACAGATGCTGGTAGCGATCCGCTACCTTGGCGTAGGCCTTGTCCCATAATTCACTGTCCGTGGTTTCGGCAGTGATTTCATTTGCCGACTCGGGATTTTCCGGATCATTCCGCTGCTGTTTGCGTTCCTGCTTCAGATCCAGGTAGGTGTTCGCGGTCTGATATTTGAGGGTTTTTCTCCAGCGTTCGCGCAGCGCTTCGAGATCAGCACAGAAATCCATCTTGTCTTCATCGGTTTCCAGGGCTTCCTTACGGGTGTAGTCAAAGCGCTCGTCCAGAATTTCTTCAACCATTTCAGCCAGAACCGGAATCCGTTTCTCCATGATCCTGGCGCTGTACAGAGGCAGGTGGATGTTGCCGCGGCGGATCTCGTTGTCGATATAGGTCTTGTAGGCGCCGAGCATCTGGATGTCCTCCTGCAGCAGGAAGCGCTTCTGATGGTCGAGCTGTTTAATGTACAGGTCAAAAGCCTTGCGTGACAGTTCGTCATCCAGAGGGTAGTGGTTATAGTGCTGGCGCACCAGATGCTGGGTCACAATGAATCCCAGCAGTTTTGCACGTTGCGGGTCGAGTTCCTCGCCCTTGAAAGCAACGGCGTGCGCAGAAGAAAAAAAGACCAGAAGGATAATAAATTGGACGAGTATGCGATAAAAGCGGGTTGTTTTCAGCGTTGGTTTCATATGTTGCAGATCCCGATATTGGCTTGTGATTGATATGGTTTCTTCAAGAGGGGGCGACGTTTGTTGTCATGCCGATGGTTATTATATTATGATATCTGCCCGGCGTCTGATTGCCCTTCTGCTACCCCATAGTATAACCAAATGAATCAAATGAGAAGGTCAGAGTTGGGCGCAGAGAAAAAACGGCCGGCAGGGGGGCTGCCGGCCCATAGTCCAGGAGGCGGTGCATGCGCCGTTCCGCTATGCTGGAAACGGCGGGTGAGATTGCTTGATTTTCCTCGTTGCATACTTTGAATATAACACGTCAGAAGCGTTCTGCCACGTGCATGTGCACATTTTTCTGTGCCGATTCGCTTTCCGGGTCGAGATCCCAAAAACGCTCTTAAGGGGAAAAAAACTCTTCAATGGCAGTTGCGATGCTAGCTGCAGGGGCAACTACTTTACGCGCCGGAGGGAGGGAGTTCAGGAATATGCGCCCGTATCCCCTGGTGCTGACGCGGTTGTCGAGAATGATGACCACTCCTCTGTCGTTGCGGTGCCGGATGAGGCGGCCGAAGCCCTGTTTGAGCTTAATTACCGCCTGAGGAACGGTGAAGTGCATGAATGGATCCTTGCCTTCCTGTTCCAGAGCTTCACAGCGTGCCACCTGAATCGGTTCCGTAGGGACGCGAAAAGGTAGGCGGGTGATGATAACCAGTTCCAGTTTTTTCCCCGGCACATCCACCCCTTCCCAGAACGAGTCGGTTCCGAACAGAACCTGGCTGTCCGCATCGATATAGCGCTGAAGCAGGTGGTGCCTTGCCGCCTGCCCCTGGCGCAGGCAGGTTATCCCCCGCGCGAAGAGTGAGGGTTCAAGGGTCTGAAACAGCTGATGCAACAGGGAGTAGGCGGTGAAGAGCACAAAGGTGCCACCTCCGGCGGTTACGATGTTATGTTCGATGATCGGCGCTATGGCTTCGGCATAGGTTCGGCTGCCGGGGGCGGGAATGTCGGACGGAACCGCGACTAGCGCCTGATGCTCGAAGTCGAACGGCGAATCGAGTTGCAGTTCCAGACGACGTGGCGCGGTACACAGGTCCACGCCGCTGCGTTGGTGAAAGTACTTGAAGCTGCGGTTAACGCTCAGAGTCGCACTGGTCATTATTACCGCCCTGAAACGTTCATACACATGCTTATGCAGAATCGGAGCGGTTTCTATGGGAGCGGCATTGAGCCACATCAGGGCACTGCGCTGGCGCCCGCTGCCCTTGCGCACGTCGACCCAGGTGCACAAATCCTCACGTACGCCCAGAAATGTTTCCAGTTCCTGCGCCAGAACACTGAGGCGATTGTTGAGACCTCCAAGGTCGGTGGAGGCGGCAACCATTTTTTCGCTTACATTTGGAGGCAGATGCTCTTCGAGGGTGAAGATGCGTTTAATGATGGCGCTGATCTTCGAAGCTGTGTGGCTGATCTCCGGGAGGCTCTCTGTGAAGCGTTGCCAGATCGGATCCTGGACAGATTCGCCGGTAATGCGCCAGGGGACAGAGTGGGGGGCGCGCATCCCATTGTCACCTTCCAGAATCCGGGTCAGCTCATCGAATATCTGCGCATTACGCTGGTGCAGTTCCCGACACAGAGTGCCGGCTTCTTCGAGCAGGGAATGAAACTGCTGGTACAGAATATCCTCGCTTTCAGGGAGTTCGCGTGCCAGAACTCCGGCCCAGCGTGCCAGTTGACCACGCTCGGGTTTGCGAGGGTGGGCAAGACGGGTGAGGACCGTCCCGAAGCTGAAGCGGTTCAGGCGAATGGAAAAGCTGTTGCTCGCGGCATCTTCGAGATGATGGGCCTCGTCGAAGATGATACGCGAATAGACGGGGAGAACCGCTGCACTGCTGTAATTTTCGGTTTCGGCGCGTACTGCCAGATCTGCGAGCAGCAGTGCATGGTTGGCTACGAGGATATCGGCCTGTGCCGCTTTACGCCGCGCTTTGTGGAAAAAACATTCCTGGTAGTGCGGGCACCTCGTGCGCGGGCACTGATCCATTTCGCAGCAGATTTCGCTCCAGACCTGGGGTTCGGGCGGGTGGTCGAGCTCATCACGGCTGCCGTTGTGGCTGTTTTCCGCCCATTCACGCAGATTCCTGAGTTCAGCGTGCGCATTGACGCTGAAAAGATCCGTCTCCTGCAGGGCCTGGCGCAGGCGGCGCTGACACAGGTAGTTGGCGCGGCCTTTAACCAGTACCGCCTGAAACCGCTCAGGGATGCTGCGCTGCAGCAGGGGGAGATCTTTGCGCATGATCTGCTCCTGCAGGTTGATGGTATTGGTTGAAACGATCACCGTCTCTCCATTATCAAGGGCCCAGAGCAGCGCGGGGATCAGATATGCGAGACTTTTGCCCGTGCCCGTGCCGGCTTCTATGGTTGCAATCCGGTCGGTGTCAAAGGCTTCGGCGACAGTAAATGCCATGCGTACCTGTTCAGGACGTTGTTCGTATTGAGGGATGTGGTGTGCCAGCGGTCCCTCAGGGGCGAATATGGCCGAGATGCGGGCGTAATCGGATTCTGTGTTTATTTTTTTCCGCCGCAGGTCTGTAACTTTATAGAACTCTGTAACCTCATTGTCGGTAATGTGAAAGCTTACCCCGCTTTCACCCAGGCGTGAGGCGATTTCAAGGTCTGCATCCGATGGAGTCAGATCTCCGGAGGGGTGATTGTGGATGACCAGATCCGCTTTGTGGCATGCCTGGAAAATGGCGGGAACGGCGTGGCGATTGCCACGTGCGGCAACGTTCAGGGTTGCGATCGTTTCGTCTGCTCCCAGGGTGGCGATAAAAAAGACCTCATTGCCGCGCGCCGCGGCTATCTCCCGGCGGATAAAGGCGATAGCTTCCTGGGTGTAGGGTTTGTCGTGCGCATCCATGTGGATAGAAAATCTCGTCTGAAAAGGTGGGGTTAAGAAACGGGGGCTTCAGCCCGGCGCATTCATTGTGCGCACGCGGTTGCTTTTATACCTGTCCCGAAGGTATGATCGACCGGATATGTCTGCTTGATGTCCGGATAAATTTCGAAGTGAAAGGAACGACTCAATATGTATACCGATGCAGTTGTAGAGCATTTTTCCAATCCGCGCAACGTTGGAACCATAGAAAATCCGAATGTGGTGGTGAAAGTGGGAGACCCCGGGTGTGGAGATGCGATCCTGATTTTTCTCAAAATTGAAGACAATGTCATTATCGATGTGAAATACAAGGTATATGGATGTGCGGCCGCAATCGCCACCACCTCCATGGCGAGTACCATGGTCAAGGGGAAAACACTCGAGGAGGCCCTTGAGGTCACGGATGAAAAAGTGGCGCAGGCCCTGGGGGGGCTTCCGGATGAGAAGATGCATTGCTCCAACCTTTCCGCTACCGCAATTCGTGCCGCGGTTACACGTTATATGCATCCGCCTGAAGAAAAAGGCGAAAAACAGGAGTAATTCTAGCTGAATCGGGTTTTCGCACCTGTTCGTGCCGCGGTCGTGGCCTGCGCTAATATCGCAGTTATTTACGCGATGTCAGCAAGTGACCTGAACCCCTTTTTTCAGCAGGGATCACAAACGTAAATACCTGGAATAAAAGGGCAAAATATGCACAAAACTGCATACTGTATACTGTATTTTTCCCTTGACAAAGCACGGTATTTGACCTAACTTGCACGACGCTGAAACCGCTGTATATGCATGTTCTGGCGGTGCTGATGATATGAGTTAACCCCTGGATGGAGGAGCTGTTACATGCTTGAGAGTTACCTGCCGATACTCGTCCTCATAGCTCTGGCGTTGTTGTTCGCGCTGGGGTCGGTGGCCTTTTCGTTTATCTTCGGGCCCAGAAAGCCCGACGAGGTTAAGCTTGCCCCGTACGAATGCGGTATGCCCCTTATCGGAACCGCGCGCGAACAGTTTTCCGTTAAATTCTATATAGTGGCTATGCTGTTTATCGTTTTCGACATAGAGGTGGTTTTCCTCTATCCGTGGGCGCTCATGTTCAAGCAGCTGGGTGTATTTGGCTTTGTTGAAATGGGCGTGTTTATCTTGATTCTGCTGGTTGGTTACGTTTATGTGTGGAAAAAAGGAGCCTTGGAATGGGAGTAGATCGGCAGGAGGTCGCAACTACAGCGGCACCGCAGAGTATGAACCCGAATGTGCTCGGTGATAATATAATTACCGCTTCGCTAGACAAGGTTGTCAACTGGTCGCGTTCCAGATCGCTATGGCCCATGACCTTCGGTCTGGCCTGCTGTGCAATCGAGATGATGGCCGCCGGGGCGGCACGGCACGACCTCGACCGTCTGGGGGTTCTGTTTCGCGCATCTCCGCGCCAGGCCGATGTGATTATAATCGCAGGCACGGTAACGCACAAAATGCTTCCGGTTATCCGCACCGTGTACGCGCAGATGCCTGAGCCGAAATATGTGATTGCCATGGGGGCTTGCGCTTCCTCAGGAGGTATCTTTGACACCTACAGCGTGGTTCAGGGTATCGATACCGCCCTGCCGGTTGATGTGTATGTCCCCGGGTGCCCTCCGCGTCCCGAGGGCCTGTTGTATGCTCTTTTTCAGTTGCAGGATAAGATAATGCGTGAGAAGAACAGCTTTGGTGCGGCTATCGGCGTGGGTGAAGTTGTTCCCGGTTGATCTCTCAGGAGTGTGGCTGACAAGCAAAATCTCTTGCGCAAACTACGTATATATAGGGAAAAAGTATGAGCCAGGCAGTTGTTGCAAAGCTTAAGCAGGAGTTTCCCGCCGCGGTTCTCAACAGTGTTGAGCATCGGGGCGAGATTACTGTGACCGTGGATAAAAAGGATATTGTCGCGGTCTGTACATATCTGAGGGACAGCGCGGGGTACAATTTCCTCTGTGATCTGTGCGGGGTCGATTATCTGGGCTCCGAGCCGCGTTTCATGGTGGTGTACAATCTGTACAACATCGATACCAAGGAACGTCTGCGGGTAAAAGCGGCGGTTGCTGAAGACGATTGCTGCATCGATACCGTTTCAGGAGTGTGGTCAACGGCCAACTGGCACGAGCGTGAATGCTGGGATATGTTTGGCATCAGGTTTGCCGGCCATCCCGATCTGCGCCGGATCCTGATGCCTGCTGACTGGGAAGGGTATCCGTTGCGTAAGGACTACCCGTTGCAGGGGCCCGATCGGGAACCTTATCAGGGACGCCTTTCCTGAAAATAGCAACCATCGACTCAAGCGAGGCTTTTATATGGCAACAAAAGAGATAATGACAATAAATATGGGGCCCCAGCACCCATCAACTCACGGGGTGTTGCAGCTGATCCTGGAACTTGATGGGGAGACCGTGGTCAAGGCGACTCCGCATATCGGTTTTCTGCATCGCGGAGTTGAGAAGCTGGCGGAGAATCGCAGCTACCACCGGGCGCTGCCTTTGACCGACCGTCTCGACTACCTGGCTCCGATGAGTAATAACCTCGGCTATGTCCTGGCAGTGGAAAAGCTGCTGGGAATTACCGATGAGATTCCACAGCGCGCCAAGGTTGTCCGCGTAATGATGACGGAGATTACCAGAATCAAGAGTCATCTGGTCTGGCTTGCGACCCATGCCCTTGATATCGGGGCGATGACGGTTTTTCTCTACTGCTTCCGCGAGCGCGAGCTCATCATGGATATGTATGAAAAACTCTCAGGCGCGCGCATGACCTCCAACTACTTCCGTGTAGGGGGGCTTTCTGCCGATCTGCCAGAAGGGTTCGAGCAGGATGTTAAAGCGTTTATTGACGCAATGCCCGGTCATCTGGAGACATACGAAGGACTCTTGACTGGAAACGCAATTTGGCAGCGGCGTACGAAAGGTGTCGGCTGCATATCCGCTGAAGATGCTATCGATATAGGACTTACCGGCCCGGCCCTGCGCGCGAGCGGGGTGGATTGGGATCTGCGGCGTGACAACCCCTACAGCGGTTACGAAGAATATGACTTCAAGGTTATAACCCGCGAAAACGGTGATACCTTTGATCGCTACACAGTGCGCCTCGATGAGATGCGGGAATCATGCAAGATTATCCAGCAGTGCCTGGACAAGCTCGAAGACGGCCCGATTCTGGCGGACAACCCCGGGGTGTGTCTGCCGCCCAAGCAGGATGTGCTCAACACCATCGAAGGTCTGATCCATCAGTTCAAGCTCGTAACCGACGGATTCAAGCCGGAACCCGGAGAGATCTACCAGGGGATTGAGGCGCCGAAGGGTGAACTGGGCTACTATATGGTTTCCGATGGCAGCGCCAACCCCTATCGCATGAAGATCCGCCCGCCTTCGTTTGTCAATCTGCAGGCACTGCCGCAGATGGTTGAAGGCTCGCTTCTGGCCGATGTAATAGCCACGATCGGAACCCTTGATATTGTTCTGGGTGAGATAGACCGCTGATCCTGATGTATCTCTGAGCTTCAGGGGAGTTAAATAAAATGCTCCGCCGGATATCCGGTGGATATGCAACGAAGGAAAGAGGAAAATCATGCCGGAAATGCTTAGCCTCTCGAATGACCCGATTCTGTTTATCGCAGTAATGCTTGCCAAAATCCTGGCAGTATTCATCGTGGTTCTTCTGATTGTAGCGTATGCCACATATGCCGAGCGCAAGATTATCGGTCACATGCAGACCCGTCTCGGCCCCACCATGACCGGACCACTGGGTTTGCTGCAGCCCATTGCCGATGGACTGAAGCTCTTCTTTAAAGAGGATATCATCCCGGCGCAGGCGAGTAAGCTTGCGTTTATCCTTGCTCCGATGATGATTCTGGTGCCGGCCTTTGTAACTATCGCGGTGGTTCCCTTCGGGGGCGACATTGTGATTGGAGGCTATACCGTTCCGCTGCAGATAGCTGATCTGGATGTGGGCATCCTCTTCATTCTGGCGATGGAGGGCCTTGGGGTTTACGGTATCGTCCTGGCGGGTTGGGCCTCGAACAATAAATACTCTCTGCTCGGCGGTATCCGTTCCGCAGCACAGGTGATCTCCTATGAGCTCGCGGCCGGCCTCTCCATTGTCGCGGTATTCATGCTCGCCGAAACCCTGAGTTTGCGCGGTATAGTAGAGGCGCAATCCGGTTCATTCCTCAACTGGTTTATTTTCTCCCAGCCGTTGGCGTTCTGTGTGTTTTTTGTCACTTCCGTTGCCGAAATCAACCGCGTTCCCTTCGATCTGCCCGAAGCCGAGACAGAGCTGGTTTCAGGTTTCTGCACCGAATACTCCTCCATGAAATACGCACTGTTCTTTATGGCGGAATACGCGAATATGGTGGTTGTTGCGGCGGTTATATCCACGCTGTTCCTTGGCGGTCCTGCAGGGCCGTTCCCCGGCGTGATCAATCTGCTGCTGAAGGTATTCTTCTTCATGTTCATCCTGATCTGGATGCGGGCGACCTTCCCCCGCGTCAGATATGACCAATTGATGTTCATGGGCTGGAAGGTGTTTCTGCCGCTGGCGCTGTTGAACATTGTTATTACCGGGGCCGTAATTGTTTTATAGGATTTTTACAGTCTAAAGGACCGACCCATGATTAAAGAATTTATTCAGGGCTTAAGTATAACAGCACGGCATCTGTTGCCGGGCAACTCCACCACAGTGGAGTATCCTAAAGTCAAATATCAGCCGGGGGAACGCTATCGCGGCTTACACCGTCTGGTACCTGACCATGATCGGGAAAAATGTGTAGCCTGTTATCTGTGTGCTACAGCCTGCCCGGCCAAGTGCATCACAATTGAAGCTGATGAGGATGAGAACGGGAAGAAGTATCCTACAGTTTATCAGATTGATCTCTTGCGCTGTATCTTCTGTGGTTACTGTGTTGAGGCGTGTCCGGTAGAAGCTATTGAAATGACAGGCGAATACGAGCTCGCTAATCTTAACCGTGAAGACTTCTGCTTCACAAAAGAACGTCTGTTAAAATAAAAGGGAATAGGAGCCACTTCAATGGATATACTGCAGCACCTGTTTTTCTATGTTGTAGCCTTTGTCGCAGTAACCTCAGGTATTCTGGTTATTTCGTGTAGAAATCCGATTAACAGCGGCATCTCGCTGGTTATGACATTTTTCTGCCTTGCGATATTCTACGTCACTCTCCATGCGCCCTTTATGGCGGCGATCCAGATTATGGTATACGCCGGCGCCATAATGGTTCTTATAATCTTCGTGATTATGCTTCTGAATCTCGGGTCGACAGTGGTTGTCCGCTATTGCCATGCAGTAACCGGAGCTGTGGTTGCAAGTGCACTGATGCTGTTTCAGATCCTCATTCTCTATAAGCAGGGTACGGTTAACAACAGTGCGGGAGAAATCAGCCCCGAGGTGGTTGAGTCGATCGGGCATACCGAGCTTATCGGCAAGGCCCTGTTTACTGATTTTTTGTTGCCGTTTGAAATAGCTTCTATTCTGTTGCTGGTTGCTATTGTAGGTGCAATTGTTCTGGCAAAGCGTGAAGTTTAGGGGGCAGGTATGATAGTTACGGTACAACACTATATGGTAGTGAGTGCAATTCTGTTCAGTCTGGGCACTATAGGCGTATTGACCCGCCGTAATGCGATTGTAGTGTTTATGTGCATAGAGCTGATGCTCAATGCGGTCAATCTGACCTTCATTGCACTCTCAAGTCATCTGGGCAATCTGGATGGACAGATATTTGTGTTCTTCATCATGGCGGTTGCAGCTGCCGAGGCCGCTGTTGGCCTTGCCTTGATGATTGCATTCTACCGCAATCGTGAGTCGATTGATGTTGAGGACTTTAACCTGCTGAAACTGTAATCCGGTCACGAGTGGTCGCTTAAAGGTCCGTCAAGAGGAGATATAGATGTACGACAATTTATGGCTCATACCGTTTTTCCCCCTATTGGGCTTTCTGATAAACGGGCTGCTGGGCAGGAAAATCAAGAATGAAAAGGTTATTGGTACCATAGGTACTCTGGCGGTTTTTGCTTCCTTTATCCTTTCGTGCATGTATTTTATGCGCCTGTTGGGTGACGAGGTCAAAACCCACGAAACCATAGTTGCCAGTTGGATTAACATGGGACCCCTGAATATTGACTGGGGTTTTCTCCTTGATCCCCTCTCTGCCTTGATGATCCTGAATGTAACCGGCCTGTCCACCCTGATCCATCTGTATTCCATCGGCTACATGCACGGTGAAGACGGGTATCCACGCTTTTTTGCGTATATGAATCTGTTTACCTTCGCCATGCTTATGCTGGTACTGGGAAACAACGCCCTGGTTCTCTTTGTTGGGTGGGAAGGGGTTGGCCTGTGCTCGTACCTCCTTATCGGTTACTACTATGAGAAAAAGAGTGCCAGTGATGCGGGAAAGAAGGCCTTTGTAGTCAACCGTATCGGTGATTTCGGCTTTCTTCTCGGGCTGTTTACTCTCTTCTGGGCTCTGGGGCAGGAAGGGGTATGGACCATAAATTTCACTGAGATTGCCGCCAATGCCGGATCTCTGGAAAACGGTGGACTTGTTGTCACTATTATAACTCTGTGCTTTTTCCTCGGTGCCACGGGTAAATCCGCCCAGATTCCGCTCTATACCTGGCTGCCGGACGCAATGGAAGGACCCACCCCGGTTTCCGCACTTATCCATGCGGCTACGATGGTCACTGCCGGTGTATATATGATCGGGCGCATGAACGGGCTCTTCGCCATGGCGCCGGACACCATGATGACCATAGCAATAGTTGGTGCCGCCACAGCGATTTTTGCCGCAACCATTGGTTTCGCGCAGAACGACATCAAGCGTGTCCTTGCATATTCAACTGTATCCCAGCTCGGATATATGTTTCTTGCCATGGGGGTGGGAGCGTTTACCGCGGGTATTTTCCACCTCCTTACCCATGCATTCTTCAAGGCATGCCTGTTCCTCGGCTCCGGCTCAGTCATTCACGGACTCCATCACGCCTATCATCATGCGCACCTGCATGATGACCCGCAGGACATGCGTAACATGGGTGGAATCCGACATAAAATGCCGATTACATTTCTTACCTTCCTCCTCTCCACCCTGGCGATCTGCGGTCTGCCGTTTTTCTCCGCATTTTTCTCCAAGGATGAAATTCTGTGGTGGAGTTTTGCCTCGCCGCGCGGCCACTGGATTCTGTGGCTCGTGGGTACTGTAGCGGCCGGGATGACAGCGTTCTACATGTTCCGCCTTGTGTTCATGACCTTCTTCGGGGAGCAGAAGACCGATGCGCGTGCCAAAGACCATATCCCTGAATCGCCGCTGGTTATTACCCTGCCCCTCATCATTCTGGCAGCTCTGGCGACCTTTGGTGGTTTTATCGGAGTGCCGCACGTTATCGGGCATGCAGTAGGAAATATCCCCAATCTGATCCAGGGCTTCCTTGCCCCGGTGTTCGCTCCCACTCAGGAGTTGCACCACATCCATGCCCATGGCACTGCGGCGGCTGAATTCAGTCTCATGGGGGTATCAGTCGGTGCCGGGCTCGTGGGTATCGGGCTTGCATGGTTTATGTACTGCAAAAATCCCGAGATCCCCGCTCGCTTCGTCGCTACCTTCAGTCGCCTGCATAAAGCGGTATTTAACAAGTGGTACGTGGATGAGCTCTACGATGCTCTGATAGTCAATCCCACCAAACGCCTGGGAACCGGGCTGTGGCAGTTTTTCGATGTGCGCATTGTAGACGGTATCGTTAATGGAGTGGGGCGCTGTATCCGTGGTACTGGTGAGTTGTTGCGCCATACTCAGACTGGTTATACCCACAGTTATGCCATGAGCATGGTAATAGGTGTAGTTTTGATCATTGCCATCTGTGTATTTCAGTAATGACGGCTGTGACTGGTATCTAATATAGAAGGAGCAATTTCTAATGTCAGAACATATTCTCAGCCTGATGACATTCTTCCCCCTGTTGGGCATGCTGATTGTACTGATGCTGCCGCGGGAGAATGGTGGCCTGCTGAAGATCGCAACCCTGGTCGTCACTCTGGTTACCTTCATAATCAGTCTGCCGCTTGCTTTAGATCCGGTATTTAAAACCTCTGGCGCCATGCACTATACCGAGTTTGTCCCCTGGATAAGTGTAGGCGATTATTTCCAGATGAATTACAGCCTCGGCATTGATGGAATCAGCCTCTGGCTGGTGATGCTCACCACCTTCATTATGCCTGTAACCGTGCTGTCCACCTGGAAGGCCGTGGATAAAAATGTGAAGGGTTTTATGGCTCTCATGCTTTTGCTTGAGACCGCAATGCTCGGAGCGTTCATATCTCTGGATCTGTTCCTGTTCTACATCTTCTGGGAACTGATGCTGATCCCCATGTATTTTATGATCGGCATCTGGGGCGGCGCCAATCGCATCTATGCGGCGGTTAAGTTCTTTATTTACACCGCAGTCGGTTCTCTGCTGATGCTGGTGGCGATCATCTTCCTGTACTACTACGCAGTGCAGACCGGTGCGGCGATAAACGGATTCAGCATCACTGATTTTTACAACCTCGGGCTCCATCCTGAACTGCAGAAGTGGCTCTTCCTCGCGTTTGCTTTCAGCTTCGCCATCAAGGTTCCCATGTTTCCGGTTCATACGTGGTTGCCCGATGCCCATACCGAGGCACCCACTGCAGGTTCGGTGATCCTGGCGGCGGTAATGCTGAAGATGGGGACCTACGGGTATCTGCGCTTTGCAATGCCCCTTTTTCCGGATGCACTACAGCACTATCTGCCCTGGCTTGCCGCCCTGAGTGTGATTGGCATTATCTACGGGGCTCTGGTAGCCATGATGCAGAAGGATGTCAAAAAACTTGTGGCCTATTCATCAGTGTCGCATCTGGGTTTTGTAATGCTCGGCCTCTTCGCCCTTAACAGTATCGGGGTGAGTGGTGCTATATTGCAGATGATCAACCACGGCATATCCACCGGCGCGCTGTTCCTTATCGTCGGCTTTATCTACGAGCGCCGCCACACCCGCCTTATCAGTGAATTTGGCGGCCTGTCCAGGCAGATGCCGGTGTTTGCCGTAATCTTTATGATTGTTACGTTGTCCTCTATCGGGTTGCCTGCACTCAACGGCTTTGTGGGGGAATTTATGATACTCCTCGGCGCCTTTGAAAGTGAGTTGCGCTGGTTTGCGGTGTTTGCCACCTCAGGTGTGATTCTGGCTGCGGTCTACATGCTGTGGATGTTTCAGCGCGTCATGTTCGGTAAACTTGATAACCCTGAGAATCAGAAACTCTCCGATCTTTCATTGCGGGAGATCTGTGTGATGCTGCCTTTGCTGGTGTTCATCTTCTGGATCGGGGTGTGTCCCAACACCTTCCTGGAAAAGATGGAGCCTGCGGTTAACCAGGCCCTGGAGCAGATCAGCTCAGAGGCTCAGGCCGCAACATCGGGCGATAATCCCCACTCCATGTGTCCTCAAACTGATATGGGCGGAGCATCTGAGCATTATCATCACCAGGATGGTCCCGGCTATCATCAGTGATGGCGGAGAGAGTTTACCTGTATAATTAAGCTAAGTCGCTTCTAAGGAGCAATTCATGGAAAATCTGGTGCAAACGGCAATGCAGAATGTAAATTTTGCCGCCATTATGCCTTCCCTGGTTCTGTCCTGCTTTGGCATGGCATTGTTGCTGTTAAATGCTTTCGTTAAACGTGGTGCAACCACGTATGCGGCGCTTATAAGTCTGGCTGCCCTGGGTGTAACCGCAGTGGTTACCTGCGCGGGATGGAATAATCCTCAGTTCGGGTTTACTGGCCAGGTGGCCCTGGACAATTATGCGGTTTTCTTCCACTTTATTTTCCTGCTTGCCGCCGCACTGACCATTATGATGTCTGACGCATATCTGAAGCGCGAAGGATATCCGGTGAGTGAGTACTACACCCTGATTCTGTTCAGTACCGTCGGCGCCATGCTGATGTCCTCTGGTACGGATATGATGACCATTTTCCTGGGGTTGGAAGTGATGTCGGTGGCCCTGTACGTACTCGCCGGGTTTTTCCGCGGACAGTTGCGCTCCAACGAGGCCGGGCTGAAATATTTTCTTCTCGGGTCATTTTCCACCGGGTTTCTCCTTTTCGGGATTGCTCTTATATATGCAGTTACCGGGACTACTAACGTCGCGGATATCGGGACCTATCTGGCTGTAAATCACCACCTCATGGCAGATCCTGTTTGCATAGGGGGCATGCTGCTCCTCGCCACAGGTTTTCTGTTCAAAATTGCGGTGGTGCCATTCCACATGTGGACACCGGATGTATACGAAGGCTCACCGACCCCGATCACCGCCTTTATGAGTGCCGGACCCAAAGCTGCGGCATTTGCTGCTTTTATGCGGGTATTCCTTATCGGGCTCGGCACCCTGCATGCCTCCTGGGTTTCGCTGCTCTGGGTTCTTGCGGTTCTGACCATGGTTATGGGTAACTTCATAGCTCTGAGACAGACCAACCTGAAGCGGATGCTCGCCTATTCTTCCATAGCACACGCCGGATACGCTCTGGTCGGCCTGGTCGCCTCAAATGCAATTGGGGTTTCAGCAGTGCTGTTCTACATGGTTGCGTACACCCTGATGAACCTGGGCGCATTTGCAATCCTGGTGCTGGCCGGAAAAGTAGGAGAAAACAACCTGACCCTTGAAGGGTTCTCTGGGTTCGGATACAAACGCCCTGTTCTCGGGGTGTTGATGTGTATCTGTCTTTTCTCCCTTATGGGGATTCCACCTTCAGCCGGATTTACGGGCAAATTCTACATTTTTGCCGGGGCACTGAATGCCGGGTACTTATGGCTTGCTGTCTTGGGGGTATTGAATTCAGCGGTATCCCTGTACTACTATCTGCGCGTGATGGTGTATATGTACTTCCGTACGCCGGAAGAGGAATTTGACTGGGTTCAGCTGAAACCCGGAGCGACCCTGTGTGCCGTAATATCTGTGCTTGGGGTACTCTTACTGGGGATTGTACCCAGCGCATTTATGTCTCTGGCGCGCCAGGCGCTGTTTTAGGCCTTGCTGTTCATGCTGATTGCACAGGAGAGCCCCGGTTTTAACATCGGGGCTTTTTTATGTCGTTTCGCACATTTCTCCAACAACACAGGTATCTCTTTGAAGTTGAGGATATCCTTGCAGAGGTTGATCCGCAACTCGAACTCAGTGCGCGGGTGTATGCGCGCATGCAGAGGAGTGCCAGTCCGCCGCTGATGTGGTTTCATTCCCTCAAAGACAATCCATACGCGGTGGTCGCCAACCTGTTCGGATCAAGGATACGCACGGAGCGCATTCTGAGTTGTGCCGGAACGGATCTGCGCCGGCACCTTGAGCTGGTTCCTGCCTCGGTGCAGTCATGGCAGCAATTTTGTGAATATCTTCAGCACGATTACAGCCCCGGAGAATCCTGCGATCCGGAAAATCCCGCCTCTTTGGTAGAAACTCCGGATCTTCGAGCTCTGCCATGGGTACGCTACTGGGAGGGTGATTCAGGAGCGTATTTTTCTCTGCCTGTGGTGTTTACCCGCATATATTCCAGTGAAGAGATCAATGCCGGGATATATCGTCTTTGTCCCATCGACGCGCGTACCCTGACCCTTAACTGGCGCCCCGGTTCCGGAGCATATACCCGGTGGCGCCAATATGCGGACCGGGGGAAAAGGATGCCAGTGAGCATCATTCTCGGAGTGGATCCGCGGCTGATTTTTGCCGCGCTGTTCCCTTTGCCTTCTCAGGGGGCGGAGTTAGCTCTGTGGAATTTTATATGCGGAACGCAGCAGAACTTCGCTCTGAACAGAGAAGGACTTCCGGTTCCATACTCCAGTGAGATTGTCCTTGAAGGGTATGTCGACCCCGACAGGTTGCATCCCGAAGGTTCATTTGCCAACCATAGCGGTTTTTATACAGCATCAGTGCCTTGTCCGGTAATGTATATTGAGAGAATACGCGCCCGCCCTGATGCAATTATGCCGACAACCGTGGTTGGGCCTCCGCGTACCGAGAATGGACTCCTTGGAGCTTACGTGTGGGAGTTGCTGTTTGTGTTTCTCCAGCGTGAATTTCCGTTCCTGTGTAAGCTGATATCTCCGCCCGAAACCGCCAATCTTCCTCTTGTAGTTTTGCAAATAGAGGCCCCTGCTTCACCTAGGGAGTGGGAAGATATGAAAAAAATGCTTGTCAGCCATCCTGTGCTCGCGCGTGTCCATACCCTGATTCTGGTGGATGAGGGTGTGAATACGTCTGACTCTATGCTTATTTTCTGGCATTGTATGAATCAGGAGAGCCAGGATTTTTCAGTCCTGCATGGTGGGATGCGCGTGGTAGACGGAGTCAGATGGCGCTACAGTACCAGGCGCAGAGTCGTGATTGATTGAAATAAGGTAGAAACATCGTTTTACCAGGATGAGATGAAAAAATATTCTCTGAATTGAAAAAAGAAAAGTGTCAGACATATAATCTATGCTATAGTTAATATATTAAAGGAAGGTTTTATGTTCCGGGTCTGCAATAGATAAGGCTGTAGAGGTTTTATTCCAACCCAGCGTACATACAGGTATAAATTTCATGTCTGCCATTGGGCGATGGAAAGAGATTTACAGGGTTAATAGCGCTTCTTACATTAAAGTCCGCAAGTTGCGAAATGTGTAAAAAATGCTTGTATTTAAAAAAAACAAACACTATTTTATTGCTATGGGTATTGTGGATATATTCTGATTGCGCCGCGTGTCAGCCGGCAGGGATTCAGAAGAGTGAACTTGTATAGTCCGGGAATAGTGGACGTTGTGAAAATTTTGCTGACTAGAAAGGTGTTTGGTATGAAAGGGATAGATGAGTGCAACTTCAGGGAGTTGATAGAGAAAACCCGTAACTATCATTATTTTGTTGAAGCCGAAAAGGTTACTGAAGAGACCTTGAGGGAACTGGTTGGTTTTGCCCGTCTCGCTCCCTCGACCAGCAATCTGAATCAACAGCCACTGCGCTATATCATCTCCTGCGATGAAAAGCGCAATGAGCAGATTTTTGAAACCCTGTCCTGGCAGGGATATCTGCGTGGATGGGGTGGCCCTATCAAGGGGGTTAAGCCCACTGGCTATATCATTATTCTCGGAGATAAGACCATCTGCAGCAGTTATGTGGCCGATCAGGGAATAGCGGCTCAGTCCATCCTTCTCGGAGCCACGCATAAAGGACTGGGAGGGTGTATCGCGGCCAAAATACAGCGCCGCAAATTGCGAGAAGCTCTCGATCTTCCTACACGATATGAAATCCTTCTCGTGGTTGCGATCGGAAAGCCCGGAGAAGAGATTATTATCGAGCACCAGGAACCCGGCAAGGATGCCTACGGCTGGCATGATGATCAGGGCAATTACCACCTGCCCAAGCGCAGCCTCGACAGCGTGATTCTGAAATACTGAATTACGTGTAGAGCTTTTACGCTACGCCAGCATAATTGCAGAGGCATTTGCAATCCAGACGGCCACTGTCGCTTCCGGATTCCGGAACAAGGCAGTGGCCGTTGTGTTTAATGCTTTTGCAAAAAGTATTAATTTAGATGGCTAAGCAAAAAGCGCCAAATGCAAGGCGCGTGATTGTCGAGCAATGAGGCGTACTTACGTACGTCGAAGCAGCGAGACCATCACAGTAACGCCGCAGTTGGTGAGTTTTTGCGACGCCGTTGTGTTTAATCGGGGATTAACAGGCGGCGCAGGGTGGCGAACACCGAAGGAGCGCTGAAATTATACACCAGAATATAACTGGCAAGCATCAGAGCCACCCAGAGCGCGATACTTCCCGTGTGCCAGGAACGCGCCAGGATGCCGCGCGGACCATGGAGACTGAAGATCAGCATGAAGCTACGCATACGCGAATCCAGAAGCATCTTCCCGCCCCGCGTATAAAGCTCACTCAACGTATGGAGAAACCCTTTCCAGCCCTTCACCAGGGCGACACGTAAAACCCAGTCACTGTCCAGCGTGACCCCCGCGCGGGCAGAAAAGCGGTTGCGGGTAAACCAGAAAACCGTCCCCGCCACTGCAAGTATCTGGATCTGCTCCAGCAGATGGGCAGCGCCATAGGGGTGATAGGCGGGAGGATAGTTTCCCGGATAGGGAAGCAGGGTATAGAACCATCCGGGGGCCCAGCCAAAAAATACGCATATCAGTGCCGTTCCGAGCATGGCCGCGAGGGGCAATCCCTTAGGATCTGAAATACCGGAGTTGTTTTCTGCAGCTGCTCCCGACGCCGCAGGTGAAAAGAGCGCCAGCCACGGGAAACGCATGCCGGCGTTGAAGACCACTGCCGCGGAGCATACCAGCATCAATATCCATAGCAGGCTGAGCTCTGCATGGGCCAGGCCTGAGAGAATCACGGATTTTGTAATAAAGCTCGAAGTAAAGGGTACGCCCATGCTTGCCGCTGCCCCGGCCAGGATGCAGATAGCGGTCAACGGCAGGCGACGCCACAGATCGGAAGGCAGGCGGGTGGGGTCGGTGGTTCCCATGTGACGCAGAATCGTACCCGCGCCCATAAGCAGAGCCATCTTATACAGAATATGCGCAACCGCGTGCGCGTGGGCTCCATTGAGAGTTTCCGGTGTGCCCACCCCCACAGCAACCAGCATGAATCCGACCTGATTGACAATGCTGTATGCCAGAATGCGGCGGATGTCGTGCTCAAGCAGGGCATAGATGATGCCGTAAAAGGCCATGAACACCCCGACCGGGATCAGCAGAGATTCGCCCGGAAATGCTCTCAGGAGTACAAAGACCGCGGTCTTGGTGGTAAAGGCGGAGAGAAACACCATCCCGGATGCACTTGCCTGCGGGTAGGCGTCGGCGACCCAGAATGAAAACGGCGGAGCCCCGGCGTTGATGATGATCCCGGCGAGAACAAGCCAGTAGGCAAGGGAGCCGGATTCCAGAGGCGCAAACTCCATGCCATTCCCCTGGGCCGCCAGGGCGCTTATCCCGGCCAGAAGCACCACTCCTCCGGCTATATGCACGTACAGATAGCGCATCCCTGCGCGCTCTGAATTCTTCTGTCCGCCACACCACACAATGAAAGTGGAGGCCAGGGCCATCAGTTCCCAGAAGCAGAACAGGCTGATCCAGTCTCCGCACAGGCTGATACCGATGGCGCCTCCGGCGTAGACAAATGCCGCTCCCAATTCCCGGGCCGACGCATCTCTGAGGGCGAAGACCCCTCCGCCCCACAGGGCGAGAATAAACACGCTCGCAAACAACATCCCCCCGGGGCTTAAATGGAGCAGATCCAGTTCGAATCCAAGCCAGGTCGGGGTGATATCCATATCCGCCCGCTGCCACAGATGCACCAGTAACAGCGGTGGCAGGCTAATCACACCGGCATTGCGCACCCACGCAGGGATAAAGCTGAATGTCAGCCCCGTCAGGATCAGGATTATCCCCGGCACCTGCAGGATATCAGCGCTCATAGTAGTCCTCCCGCCGCCGGAATGCCTTGCCGAAGAGCAGGGTCGCTCCCACGATCAACCCGCACCCTGCGAGGGTGATAAGCATATAGATACCCGTGCGCGGCAGAAAGTGAACAGGAGCATGTGGAGTGATCACAAAATCGGCGCACAGCAGCACCAGAAGCGCAGCCAGGATGGATAATCTGAATCTGGAAGCTGATGTTTTACGGGGTTGTTTGTCTGTGTGCATTTATCCACCTTTCTGAAGTTGCTGTGCCAGATGCAGCACCGGCTCAGGGTAGAAAAACAACAGCAGCGACAGGGCCGCGGTAAGACAAAGAGCCACAACCATAATCAGCGGCGCCTCCCCGTGAACCTGCCCTGGGGTGTGCTCGGGGGTATAGGTTTCAGGGCGGAAAAACGCCGCATGTACAATGGGGATGAAATACGCGCAGTTGAGCAATGTGCTCAAAAGCAGCACCAGCAGAAGAACGCTGTAGTCGCTGTTCCATATCCCCTGAAACAGATACCATTTCGAAATAAACCCCCCGGCCGGGGGAATCCCGATCATTGAGAGGGTGGCAAGGGCAAACGCGCCCATGGTCCAGGGCATGCGCCACCCGATGCCGTTCAGCTCACTCACCCGGGTTTTGTGGGCCGCGGTGTAGATGGCTCCGGCGCCGAAGAACAGGGTGATCTTGCCGAAGGCGTGTGCTGCAATATGGAGCATCGCCGCTGTGGTGGATATCGGGGTGAGAACAGCGCCGGCAAGGGTGATATACGAGAGCTGGCTTACCGTGGAATAAGCCAGACGCCGCTTGAGGTTATCCTGCTGCAGGGCGATCAGCGACGCGACCACAATGGTTGTTCCCGCGAGGATGAGGAGTAAGATGTTGGCCCCGGAGCGGAGAAGAAGATCGGTGCCGAAGATATACACAATCACCTTGAGCATGCAGAACACCCCGGCCTTCACCACCGCCACCGCGTGCAACAGAGCACTTACCGGGGTAGGGGCCACCATCGCCTCCGGAAGCCAGCGGTGAATCGGCATCAGGGCCGCCTTACCGATACCGAATGCAAACAGGAACAGCAGAATCCACACATACGTAGTGGGCATATCCGCGGGCAGAACCCCACCGGGGATAAAGTCGATACTCGAACCCGCATACCACACCCAGATAATCGCCGGGAGCAGGAGCCCAATGGAGGTGGACATCAGAATGCCGAGATAAAAACGCCCGCCAAAGAGCGCATCCTCATCCTCTTTGTGCGCCACCAGCGGATAGGTGGATAAGGTCAGGGTCTCATAGAAGATGAACAGGGTGAAGAGGTTGCCCGCCAGGGCGATCCCCATGGTACTGGCCAGGGCCAGAGCAAAGCAGATATACAGACGCGTCTGATGTTGTTCATGGTTGCTGCGCATATATCCGATGGTGTACAGGGAAGTGATAACCCACAGCAGACTCGCAATTCCGGCAAACAGCAGCCCCAGCGGTTCCAGCTCCAGCCTGATCTGAGCCCCGGCTACCGGCTCCGCAAGCACCAGAGCACCCGCATCCAGCGCACCGGGGTCGAGGTAGAGACCGGTTACCACGCCAAAAAGTAACGCCGCGCTCATCAGGGTCACCCCTTCACGGATATTGGGGGCGCGTCCACTCAGGCCGATAAGCAGGGCACCAAGCAGGGGCACCAGGATACACAGTTGCATCAGCACCGCACTGCTCATAAGCCACCTCCGCTCAACAGCACGGTCGCCGCGCGTTCCGCCATGTCAAGGGGGAGGGAGGTGTCGACTCCGAAATAGATATTGGCCACGATGAGAATCCACATCGGAAGCATCAGACTTAAAGGGGCTTCTTCAGTACCGTGTTCGATCTCGTGGCGCGGATTGAAATACGCCGTCTCGACCACGCGCCAGATGTAGATCACCGCCAGCAGGGAGCCGACAAGCACAACGGCCGTCACCGGCCACCACCCCGCTTCGAGGGTCGCTTCCACCAGAATCCACTTGCTGATAAATCCGGCGGTGAGGGGAACCCCCATCAGGCTCATCCCCCCGATCACAAACGCCGCCATGGTCCAGGGCATGCGCCGTCCCAGACCGCGAAAATCACTCAGGTAGACCGAGCCGGTGCGGTACACCACGGCGCCCATCACCATGAACAGCGCTCCCTTCATCAGGGCATGGTTGAAGAGGTGGAGAATCCCCGCACTCAGCCCTGCATGCGAGTTGAGGCTGATCCCCAGGGTCATATACCCGATCTGCCCGATACTGGAGTAGGCGAGCATGCGCTTGATATCGTACTGGAATATTGCCACCACCGATGCCACTATAATGGCCGCAAGGGAGGGGATTAGAAGGATATTGCCCAGGGTGAGCTGTTCAAACACAAAGCGCTTGTCCAGAATACAGAATGAAAAACGCAGGAGCATATACACCGCCACCTTGGTAGCGGTAGCGGCCAGAAAGATGGTCACCACCGAAGGCGCGTAGGTATAGGCGTTGGGAAGCCACAGATGCAGGGGGAAGAGCGCCAGTTTCAGGCTTACTCCCACGGTGAGAAACGCAAACGCGGTGATCAGGGTGCGATGTCCGTAAGCTGATTCCGGAATCAGAGCGATTCGCGTGGCCAGATCCTGAATATTCAGGGTGCCGGTGAGACTGTAGAGCAGGCCGATGCCGATGAGAATGAAAGTGGCCCCGATAGTACCCATGATAAGGTACTGAAACGCGGCGCGCAATGCCCGGCGGCGCTGCCCCAGGCCGATCAGGGCATATGCCGAAAGCGAGGAGATCTCGAGAAATACATACATATTGAAGGCATCGCCGGTGACCGCGATCCCCAGAAGTCCGGCCTGACAGATCAGGAGCAGGGCGTAAAAGGCGCGCAGACTTTCCGGACGGATTTCACGTTTTACGCTTCGGTATGCATAGGTCAGGGTCAGAGCGCCGATGCCGCTTACAATAAGAACAATAAACGCACTCAAGGCATCGATGTGATAGGTGATTCCCCAGGGGGCGGGCCAGCCGCCCATGTTGTAGGTTATCGGCCCGTGCTCAACAACAGTGCGCAGCAACTTCAGGCTTACGCCGAACGAGGCCCAGCTTGCCACCAGAGCTATGAGCCACGCACCGGTGCGCCAGCGCAATAACAGGCACAGCGGGGCACTCAGCAGGGGGATAATGACCTGAATTACCGGCAGGTGGATCATAGCGAGTCATCCTTCAGGCGGATTTCTTCCTCTTCAATGGTGCCGTAGCGATCGTAGATCAACAGCACCAGCGCCAGTCCCACTGCCATGGTTGCGACCCCGACTACAATCGCGGTCAGAATCAGTACATGGGGCAGGGGATTGGAATATACCTCGATTCCGGGTGCGGTTATAGGTGCGCTACCCCCCTTTACTTTTGCCAGGGAGATGTAGAGGATAAAGACCGAGGTGGAGAAGAGGTTGAGACCGATCAGTTTTTTGATCAGATTGCCATGGGTGATAACCACGTAAAATCCGGTCATCATCAAAAAAATAGCCACCCAGTAGTTGTAGTGTGCCCCTATGTTCACTGGCGTAACCCCTTTCTGGAACTGAAGGCGAAGAAGATCAGCACCATGATGGAGAATACGGTAATCCCGATTCCGAGTTCGATCAGCACAATCCCCAGGTGCTGCCCATGGAGGGGATCATGCATCAGGACGGAGTAGTCGAGAAAATTGCCCCCCAGCGCCATGGTGGCAAGTCCTACCCCGCCGTAGAGCAGTACACCTATCGAGCCGATATAGCCGAGCACGCGCGGGGGCATGACCAGCATCGCTTTGTCGAGGCCGAACATCAGGGTGTAGAAAATGAACCCGCTCGCAAAGATAACCCCGGCCTGAAATCCTCCTCCGGGGCCGTAATCCCCGTGGAACTGGACATACAGGGCAAAGAGCAGGATCAGGGGGATAAACATCTTGATGATAATACGCAGCACCAGGTGCTCATCCATATCCTCTTTGGTGATCCCCGCGGCGCGTTTCCGATCCCCGTATTTCTGCATCCCGCGAAAACCGATAAGCCCCACTACACTTAAGCCTGCGGTAAAGATCACCACTGTTTCACCCAGGGTATCGATACCGCGGTAGCTTGCCAGGATTGAGGTGACGATGTTGGGCGGCCCGACCTCGTCCGGAGATTCATGCAGATAGCGCGGAGCCACATGCTGATGCACCGGCGCTTGCGGATCTCCGAATGCGGGCATATCCATGGTGCCGTAGATGAGAATCGCCCCTGTAGTGCAGACCACCAGCAGGGCGAGCAGAGGGCGGTGGGGGGCGCTGCGCTGATGAGTATCGGTGGCGCCGATGGTGCTGAGCAAAAGCACGGTGGCGATACCGGTACCCACGGCGGCTTCGGTAAATGCCACATCCACTGCATCCATGGTGACAAACAGTGAAGCACACAGCAGGCTGTATATCCCCGAGAGCATAATGATGCAGAACAGCTTGCCGATGCGGTTGATGGCGAGGGCGGTTATCCCCAGAAAAGTCAGCAGGACGATGTCGATGATCAGATCCATCAGCGTTCCTCGTAGGGATATGGAGTCGGCTCGGCCCCGCAGTCAAGGGCGGTTTTCGCCAGGGCGTGGGTGGCTGTAGGGCCGGTAATGAGGAGAAACACCAGGATAAAAAAGAGCTTTACCGTAGGAACACTCCACCCGGATTCAAGCATGAGTCCGAACAGAATCAGAAACGCGCACCCGGAGTCGGTTACGCTCGCGGCGTGAAGGCGAGTGAAAAAATTCGGCAGGCGCAGCACACCCACCGCACCGGTAACCCCGAGGAAAACCCCGACACCGATACACAGGGCGGATATACAGGTGAGCAGAATATCCATCTAGTCCTCCGTGGGTTCGATTACCTCGGCGCCTGAATCCGTCTGGGTTTGTACAGGAGTGCGCCCTTCGAAAAAACGCAGAATCGCTATAGTGCTCAGAAAGTTTACCAGCGCATATACCAGGGCAATATCGAGAAAATCGGGCCGTCCACTCAAAAAGCCCAGCAGAGAGATGAGCAGCACCGTCTTGGTCCCGAACATATTTACTGCCATGACACGGTCAAACGCACTCGGTCCCATAATGGCGCGCACAATGGTGATCCCCATTACCGCCAGCAGTGCCAGGGCAGCGCCGGCATATATGCTGGTGCTGCTGATCATAGGCCGAGCCTGCGAATGCGTATGCCCATTTCACCCTGCTCCAGCCCGGCGGCGGCCTTTTGGGTAAGGGCGTGGGCTTTGATTCTGCCATCGATTACATCCAGACATACCGTGCCCGGAGTCAGGGTCATGGAATTGGCGTACAGCATCAGTCCGAAAGGGGTCTGCGGGGGGGCATCAATGGTGATTATTCTTGGATACACACGTTTGCGTGGATCCCAGATGTGCAGGGTGACATCCCAGGTGGATATCACCACCTCTTTTGCCAGCCACATCCAGTATCCCAGAATATGCACCGGAATATGCAAAGGCTGGGATTCCTCATCCACCACCTTCATGCGCAGCGCCAGGTACAGGGTCAGAGCAATGGAGACAACTCCGCACCCGAGCACAAACGGGGTGAAATGCCACGAAAGCAACAGCCAGAACAGGGTCAGAACCAAGGTGAGGAACAGGACGAACAGCATATATCCTCCTTTTTATAGAGATGAATATAACAATGTTTTGCTTTCCGGGCAAGAGGATGTGCCATGATAAACGTTTTCACCTCTACTTGATTCATATACTGTTGCGGGTGTATAAGTCAGCACTGAACAAGTAAATACAGTAAATTCTTCCTGGAAAGGAATCTCCATGTCCGCCAGCGTCTCCCCATTGTCGGGTTCTCAGCGGGTCTGGGCAAAGTTTAAAGCCCTGCTCGAAATGATAAAATTCTCCCATACGGTCTTCGCGTTCCCCTTTGCGCTCATCGGGGTTGTTCTCGCCGCGGATGCGAGCGGACAGCTGCCCACTGTTGCCCAGCTCTTATGGATCTGTACCGCCATGGTGGGGGCGCGTTCCGCCGCCATGGGACTCAATCGCATCATCGACGCCCGCATCGATGCGCAGAACCCGCGCACCGAGGAGCGCCATATCCCCGCAGGGAAGATTTCTCTGGCAGAGGCCTGGCTTTTTGTCGGCGGCTCTGTCTTCTTGTTTGAACTCGCCGCGTGGATGCTCAATCCCCTGTGCTTCTATCTCTCCTTTGTGGTGCTCTTTTTCCTGGTACTGTATGCGTATGCAAAGCGCTTTACCATGTATGCCCACCTGATCCTGGGGCTGTGTCTCGCCGCCGCGCCCATCGGAGCGTGGATCGCCCTGCGCGGCGATGTGCACATCTCCATTGTCCTTCTCGGGCTTGCGGTGCTGCTGTGGGTCGCCGGTTTCGATATCTTCTACGCCCTGCAGGATCTAGATTTCGATCGTGAGTACGGTCTCCACTCCATCCCCGTGCGCCTGGGGGCGGAAAGATCCTGCCTGCTGGTCCGCTGGCTCCACGGCGGTATGGTTGCGCTCCTGCTCCTGGTGTGGCTCAGCGCCGGCCTCGGCTGGCTCTACCTGCTCGGGGTCGCAGTGGTGGCTGCCCTGCTGGTGTACGAACATACCTTGGTGAAGCCCCACGACCTGAGTCGTCTCGATGCGGCATTTTTCACCATGAACGGCTATATCAGCATCATCCTGTTCGTGTTTGTCCTTGCCGATGTGGTGGTGCTCGGATGAAAGCTGAGGCACAACAACAGCATGTGGTAGTGGCCATAAGCGGTGCTTCTGGGGCCTGCTATGCTCTCACTCTCCTCAGGCACCTGCTGGCTTCCGGATGTCGGGTTTCATTGTTGACCTCGACGGCGGGGAGGCAGGTACTGCGCCTCGAACTTGAAGACATTCCTCTTGCGTGGCCCGACGACCCCGCACACATGCAGGCTGAACTGAAGGGGTATTTTGCTGCAGATCCCGGACAATTGCGCTGTTACGCCGAAGATGACTTTATGGCGCCGGTGGCCAGCGGCTCTGCCGGCGGTGATGCCATGGTGATTGTCCCCGCCTCCATGGGGATGGTGGGGCGCCTTGCCGCCGGAGTGAGCAGTAGTCTGATCGAACGCGCCGCGGATGTGACCCTGAAGGAGCGCCGCCCCCTCATTGTGGTGCCGCGCGAGACCCCGTTCCATACCATTCACCTGCGCAACCTCCTCACCCTGAGTGAGGCCGGGGCCATAGTCCTCCCGGCCATGCCGGCATTCTACGCGCGCCCGCGTTCGCTCCAGGACATAGCTGACTTTATCGCCGCACGCATTCTGGATCAGCTTGGGATTGAGCACCATCTGGTGCCACGCTGGGGCGAGGATGGGGCCGTGGAAGGGGAATAAAAGATACGTATTTGATCTATCACGTCATCCCGGACTTGATCCGGGATCTTTTCGGAAAAGGGGCTGCAGGCGATTACGCAATCAGGATAAACAAAGAGATTGCGGGTCGAGCCCGCAATGACGTGGTGATGAAATAACATACCCAATATCCTGACCCTGAAACAGGACAGACATATCGGTCTGCCCCTACCGCATACAACGAAATATGAAAGCACACACCATGAACCAGCAATTCTTTACCACCATCCGCGCCAAGATCGAACAGGAAGAGCGCATCACCGATGCCGAAGCGCTGCAGCTGTTCGAATCCGACGATCTCATCGGCATCGGCGAACTCGCCGATCTGGCAAACCGCAGGAAAAACGGCATGCGGGTGTTCTTCAACGTCAACCGCCACATCAACTACACCAATGTGTGCGTCAATCACTGCCGCTTCTGCGCGTTCTGCCGCGATGGGAGCGAGCCCGATGCGTATACCTACAATCTGAACGAGATCCTCCACAAGGCCGCCGAAGCCAGCGCTGCCGGAGCCACGGAGATCCATATGGTGGGGGGGCTGCATCCGGAGCTGCCCTTTGAATTCTACCTGCGCATGATGGCGACCATCAAGGCCAACAACCCCAATCTGAAGATCAAGGCCTTCACCGCCGTGGAGATCGACTATTTCGCACGTATCTCCGGTCTGAGCGTCGAAGAGGTGATCAGTGAACTCAAGCGCCTCGGCCTCGACTCCACCCCCGGCGGCGGCGCGGAGATCTTTGATTCTGAGATCCGCAATCAGATCTGCCCTGAGAAAATCTCCGCGGAGCGCTGGCTCGAGGTCACGGAAAAGATCCACACCGGCGGACTCAAGAGCAACGCCACCATGCTCTTCGGTCACGTGGAAGATTACACCCACCGCGTGGATCACATGCGCCGCCTGCGCGACCTGCAGGATCGCACCGGCGGGTTCCAGGCCTTTATCCCGCTGGCGTTCCAGACGCAAAACAGCAATATCAAGGTGGAGCACGGCCCCGACGGAATAGATTGCCTTAAAACCCTGGCTATCAGTCGCATCTATCTGGACAATTTTCAGCATGTAAAAGCGTACTGGATAATGCTCGGCCTCAAGATCGCCCAGGTAGCTCTTCACTTCGGAGTTAACGACCTCGACGGCACCGTGGTGGAGGAGAAGATCGGTCACGATGCGGGGGCGGATTCGCCCCAGGCACTGGGCAAGGAGGAGATTATCCGCCAGATCCGCAGTGCCGGGCGCACCCCGGTCGAGCGCGATACCCTGTACCAGGATCTGCAGGTATATTGAAATGTCTGAACTCGAGTACATACATACGGCCCTTGAACAGGGGAATCCGCTGACGCGGGAACAGGCCCTGTATCTGTATCACGAGGTGGATCTGCTCCAGCTCGGACGTATGGCCGCAGCGCGCCGCAATCACCTCCATCCTGAAGGCGAGGTGGGCTTTGTGGTGGATCGGAATGTCAACTACACCAATATCTGCACGTGCCAGTGCCGCTTCTGCGCCTTCTACCGCGACATATCCGACCCCGAAGGCTATCTTTTAAGCGAAGATGAGATATGTGCCAAGGTGGAGGAGCTCGTGGAGTGCGGCGGTACCCAGCTCCTCATGCAGGGGGGTATCCATCCTGACCTGCCTTTGAGTTGGTTTGAGGAACTCTTCGCTCTGCTGCGCCGGCGCTTTCCCTCGGTGCAGATCCACTCCCTCTCCCCGGCGGAGGTGGTACACCTCGCCAATCTGGAGGGGATCAGTATCCGCGCGTGCATTCAGCGCCTGCAGGCTGCCGGGCTTGCTTCGATCCCCGGCGGCGGCGCAGAAGTGCTGGTGGACGCGGTGCGCAGGCATATCTCCCCCAACAAGATCGGCTGGCGCAAGTGGGCCGAGGTGATGCAGACCGCGCATGAACTGGGGATGAAAACCACCGCCACCCTGATGTTCGGCTGCGGCGAAACTCCGGAACAGCTGGTGGAACATCTGCTGCGCGTACGCGGGATTCAGGCGAAGACCGGAGGATTCACAGCATTCATCAGCTGGAGCTATCAGCCCGACAACACCGAACTGGGTAACGAGATCAAAGCCGGAGCGACCGGCACCGACTACCTGCGCGTCGTCGCCCTTTCGCGTCTGGTGCTCGACAATATTCCCAACATCCAGGCCAGCTGGGTGACCCAGGGGGCGCGCCTGGCGCAGGTGGCGTTGAAATTCGGCGCCAACGACATGGGCGGTACCATGCTCGAGGAGAATGTGGTCGCCGCCGCAGGAGTGAAGTTCCGCATGTCGCAGGAGGAGATTATCCACCTGATCCGCGGCGCCGGTTTTACCCCGGTGCGCCGCACCACCGCCTATGACGTGCTGGAGCGGTATTGAGTTTTTAACGAACAAGGGCGCATGCAATGCGCCCCTTGTTCGACTGTATCCCCTTCGTGCTCCAGCCGAAGCTTTGCTGCCAGGAGACGAAAAAGATGGACCGTTTGTAGGGGCAGACCGGTGTGTCTGCCCATTCCCGTGTTTGTGGCGTTGTTGCCTTAAAACCGGGCAACCACAGGGGGTTGCCCCTACGGCTGGCACAAACCTGAAAAAATAGATAAATTTTCAATATAAAAAAGGACCTCCACTGATGAACGATCCCCAACTGCCTTTGCGCCCCAATATCGCCGCGATGCAGGGATATGTGCCCGGCTTTCAGCCCCCGGATGCGCACACCTGGATCAAGCTCAATACCAATGAAAATCCCTATCCCCCCTCACCAACGGTGGCCACGGCCATTGGCGGGGAACTGGGTGGCGAGGGCGAAAACCTGCGCCTGTATCCCGATGCCGGAAGTGTGCGTGCACGCGCCGCAGCGGCGGAACTGTACGGCTACCCGCCCGAATGGGTGATTATGGCCAACGGCTCTGATGAGCTTCTCAACAACCTGATCCGCGCCTTTGCCGACCCCGGCGATGAGGTGGCATTTGTGGAGCCCTCCTACTCCTATTATGCCACCCTGGTGGAGATCCAGGGTGCCATAGCGCGGCGTTTTCACCTGAGTGAGGATTTTGACCTCGTCGATTTCCCGGAGAGCTATGCGGGCAAGATATTCTTTCTGACCAGCCCCAACGCCCCCCTGGGTTTTTCCTTCGCGCGCGCGCGCATAGCGGAGCTTGCCACGCGCTGTCGCGGGATTCTGGTGGTGGATGAGGCGTATGCCGACTTTGCCTCCACCAGCGCCATGGACATGGTGCACGAATATCCTAACCTGGTGGTGACGCGCACCTTCTCCAAGAGCTATGCCCTCGCCGGGATGCGTCTCGGCCTGGCCGTCGCCCACCCGCAGGTGGTGGCGGCGCTGGATAAAATCCGCGATCACTACCATCTCGATCGCCTCGCTCTGGTGGCGGCGGAAGCCGCACTGCAGGATCAGGCATATCTGCAGCAGCGCGTAGAGCAGATCTGCGCCACGCGCGAGCGCTTCAGCGCCGCCCTGCGTAAAGGCGGATACACGGTGATCCCCTCCGAGGCCAACTTTGTGTTTGCCTCCCCGCCGGATGGGGACGGGGAGCGGGTATACAATCTCCTCAAGGAGCACAAGATCCTGGTGCGCTATTTTACCAGTGCGGACCTGTGCCACGGAGTGCGCATCTCCATCGGCACCGATGCACAGATGGACGCGGTCCTGCGTGTGCTGGGGGTGTAAGAGGAGTGGTATGTACATATTAATCATTCCAATGTCGTCATCACGGTTGCATATCGGGGGCCTGCAATTATGGGAGATAGAGATGTAATCCCCGGTCGTACATGTCATCCCGGACTCGATCCGGGATCTCTGCGCAAAAGAGATTGCCGATTGAATCCGCAGTGAGGATAAAGGCAGAGATTGCGGGTCGGAGCCCGCAATGACGGGTATTTGAACGTCATCCTGAACTCGATTCAGGATCTCTGCGAACCGAGGATCTCTGCGAACCGGAGATTGCGAATTATGTGGCAAACAAACAAAATGGGATAGCGCGTAGCGTGTCCTGATTATTTAAACCAAAATCCACCGAAAGCACTTCTATGTCCCAAACACCACTTCTCACAACTACCTCCGAGATCGCCGATCTCGCCACGGCTCTGAATGAATGCGCCGTCATCAGTGTGGATCTCGAAGGGGATTCCATGCACTCCTATCAGGAAAAGGTGTGTCTTCTCCAGTTCAGCTGGGAGGAACACACGGCCCTGGTTGATCCCCTCGGCGGGGCGGATTTGAGCGCATTGCGTGCCCCCCTGGCCGATGCGGGGATATGCAAGATATTCCACGCCGCCGACTACGATATCCGCTGCCTGGCGCGCGATTTTGATATTCAGATTAATGGTCTGTTTGACACTATGATCGCCTCCCAGCTGCTGGGGGAGCCCAAAGTGGGTCTGGGGGATATCCTTTACAAGTACTTCGGCGTGGAACTGGACAAGAAATTCCAGCGTGCCGACTGGTCGAAACGCCCTCTGAGTCCGGAAATGCTCCACTACGCTGCGGAAGATACGCGTTATTTGAATAAACTGATGCGGATACTGAAGGGCAAACTGGTAGATAAGGGACGTTTAGAATGGGCCGAAGAAGAGTTCCGTCTTTTGGAGCAGGTGCGCTTTGCTCCGCCTCAGGGGCCTGCGTGTCTGCAGGTTAAGGGGGCGGCCGTCCTGAAACCGCGTCAACTTGAAACACTTGAGTGCCTCATTGGCTGGCGCGATGCTAAGGCGTGTAAGCGGGATTGCCCGGGGTACAAAATCATGTCGAACAAGGCCCTGCTGGCCCTGGCTACGGCAATGCCGGGTTCAGAAGCGCAGTTGGATAAGGTGGAGGAAGTGCCGGCAAAGCTGCGTCAGCGCCATGCCGGTGTGATCCTTGAATGTGTCGCCGCTGCGCTGGAGCGTGCGCAGGAGGATCTACCGGTTCCTCCACAGCGCCGCCGGCGTGAGGTGGATCCCGTTGCAGAGGAACGCTTCAAGCGCCTGAAACAGTGGCGCAGACGCAAGGCGGAGGAACTCGAGCTTGATCCCGGAATTCTGGTGAATAACAGCATTCTGGGACAGATTGCATATATGCAACCGTCCGCGTGCCAGGAGCTGGAGCAGATCGAGGGGATGCGCCATTGGCAGCGCCGGGTTCTTGGGCCGGAACTGGTGGCTGCAGTCAGGAACTGAAGGCCGCCGCACTTAATTCATCAATAAGAGGCAGGTTGGCCACCAGGGTGTCGATCTGGAGTTTGTCGAAATCGATTTGCCCACAGTGCTCCTTGCAGTGATCCAGGCAGTCCTGATCCTCAAGGATATGATGGCTCAGGTGGACAATCTGCACCATAAGTGCGTTCTCATCTGCTGCCTCGGGTTCTTCGTAATGCCGGATAGAGGCATATACTGCAGAGTGGAGATTCCAGCGCCGCGCGAGCAGTGCGCCGGTATTCCGGTGCAGCTTGTTGATCTGCATGTGAAGGCTCTCGCCATGTATGCTATCGTCATCCAGCAGTTGCAGTAAAGCCACCTTGCCCACATTGTGCAGCAGGGCGCAGGTGTAAGCGAGCTGGGCGTCCTCGCCAAGCTGAGTGGCGATCTGTTCCGCAACGAGGGCGCAGCTCAGGGCGTGCTGCTGCATGCTGGAAACGGTATCGGGCTGATGAGGACGTGTGGCGGTGACGGCCTTGGCGCGGATTATGCCGCTTAGATGCGTAGTTGAATAGCGCTGTTCCGCCTCCCGAAGAGAGGAACATGGGTTGTGCATCGAATGATCCCCGGCATTGAGGACGCGCAGAACATGGACGGTCAGGGCCTGATCCGTGCGCGCTGTTTTAAGGATATCCTCACTTTCGGGCGTGTGCCACAATTCCTCGAGTTTTGCGACCACCGCCGGGAGGACGGGCATGTAGAACGAGCAGGAGACTATCTTCTGTGCAATGGTTCGTATGAGGGCCTGATCTGCAGATTTCTGTTCTTCACCACTTTGGATGGCAGCGGTGATGACATCTTCTTCGGATATTTTTATCGGGCCTTTTAAAACCTGTTGGGGTAGCTCAATGCTGAATTCAAACGAGCCACTGGTCCAGGATATGGCATCCGCAACCGCCTTTGCGGCCAGGTCTGCAACCGCTTTGCCTAGATCCTTTTCGTCCAGGATCTTTTTTTTGAGCAGACTGGTGGTGAAACCGATGCCATTGCGCTGACTGTCCTTAAGGAGGAATGCGGCCCAGGATTTGGTGAGATCCCCATTGTGGACCAGAAACTGCGCCAGACGCTCTCCATTTTTATTGGAGGCGATGTACTCGAGTTTGCCTTTATTGAAGTACAGATGTTTTTCAATCCCGGCCCGCGTCAGGGTCAGAGTGCCGCTGGTTTGTTGCAATTTGCACTGGCGCAGGATCTCCGGTACGGATATGCGGCTGAGTGAGCCGTGGGCTATCTGCATAGTAGACCTCCTGATTTGGCTGCGACGGCATTCAGGCTGCCAGCTTATCATGATTAGAATCAGGGAACACTGAAAATTATAACAGGCATATCTGCCTATGCTTGCTTTTGTAAACCGTTCATGCTTTTTTATGCGCGTTGAAATAGCCAATAATCCCCTTTGCCCTTTAGCCTCTATGGAGAATCCCGTGCCTTCACGTCGCGCCCTGGCAAATTTCTTTTTTGAAATAGGTATGCTTAAAAAAACGCCGCGCAGCGGTTTTCAGTTTCTCGGTTCCGGTGCTGAATCCGTTGCGGAGCACTCCTACCGCACCGCCATGGTGGGCTATGCCCTCGCGCGCATGACCCCCGAAGCAGACAGCGCGAAAGTGGTGCTGATGTGTCTGTTTCACGACGTTCCCGAAGCGCGTACCGGGGATCTTAACTACGTAAACAAGAAATACGTGAACGTGGATGAAGAGAAAGCGATTCATGACCTGGCGCAGACCCTCCCCTTTGGGGAAGAGTATCGCACCACTCTGGGAGAGTTTGAAGACAAGCAGAGTATTGAGGCCTGTCTTGCCCATGATGCGGATCAGCTGGAGATGATACTCTCCCTCAAAGAGTACAGGGATCTGGGTAATCGCTATGCCGAAGAGTGGTACTCCATTGCGCGCAAACGCCTGCGCACGAAATTGGCCCAGGAGCTTGCTGCTACCATCTGGGATACCGATTCGAGCATGTGGTGGTTCGATGGCAAAAGCGACTGGTGGATAAACGGCAAGACTTCTGAGGAATGATCTCAGCGCAGATTGTGGGGATTGCGTAGGTAGAGGCGTTGCATGCAATGTCTCATGCTGGCGGCGGAAGAAGTTGATGCGTTTTTCCATCCGAAAAGCGGTTGACGCT
>JBNGCY010000010.1:0-40921 GCA_049975505.1 Desulfuromonadaceae bacterium
GCCGCCACAGGTCTTCAAATTGCTCAAGTGCATACTCAACATCACGGCGCTGCCGCAACTCGACATTGAATTCACGGTTGGCAACCAGGCCGGAATAGGAGAAGTTGCTCGACCCGGTAACGACAAAACCGTAATCGCGGTCATCCGGGGCAAAGCGGCCAATATAGACCTTGGCGTGGATGTTTCTGGATGGGAAGGCACGGATTTCGAGTTTTTTGCCATTGCCGCCACGGTTACGGTCATCGGCGGAGTCAGCGCATTCCGATTTCAGAAATTCGATGAATTTTTTCAATCCCAGTTCGAGCTTGTCATCTGCTTCTTCTGACTGTTCGATCTCTTCAATCAGGGTCTGCTGAAATTGATCTTTGGCGTTTTTATGGGATTCAAAATCCAGAACAGTCTGGGTTCGGTAGGCATTGATGGCCCGGTTCGACTCGTCGTCAATGCCAAGACCTACAAGGATACGGGTCTTCTCCACCGGCTCGATGCTGTCATAAAGCTGATAAAAACCACTGGCGCGAAAATAGCCGACCAGAACATCGAAAAGATGCGTATCCGACAGTGTGGCCTTGAAGCGGTCCAGCAGGGTCTGATTCGGCCCATTGGTAAAAAACGTGAGGTCGGTGTGTGGTTTGGCCATGGAGTCTCTGCTGCCCTTTCGCGGATGGGGATCTGAAATACCTTGTAGGCTAACAAAATTTTTGAATATCCTGAAGAAAAATAACTGTCTCAGTCACACGGCCCCAAGCATCCACCCCTCGACCTCAGCTATGGCCCGTTCCCTCGGCGGTACAGGTGGATTCGCCTTGGGATCGCCTATGATCTGCTTGAACCGCAGGTAGCCGGTTTCGGGTAGGGGGTTGTTGGCCATGGACTTTCTCTTTTCCGTGTCTGTGGTGAACAATCTGGACGTATTGGTTTCATGTCACTCAGATGGGGAAGGGGGAAGCCGGGAAGGAATGATTCTGTCGAAAAAAATGGAATTGGATTTTTTTTCGTCCATCCCGGTCAGAAAGCCTCACCGCCGATCTTCCAGACAAATCTGTGGCGGGTATGGAGCAGGAAAGACGTGAGTGCGGGGAGATTTTTTTCTTTGAGAGGGCTGAGGATGAAAGATACTGTGTCTGCGGGGGATCGGTTTCAGTGCGCCGCGCAGATCAGCGGTCAGATCCAGGTCGCACAGTTCGCAGGCAACTCCGTAGCGCATGATCTGCCACATGACACTGCGGATACGGTGCGCGATAAGTAGATGGCGGTTCGGTCTTCAATGGGGTGCAGCACCTTTTCGAGGATCAATCGGAAAGAGATGTCGGACAGGGGCGTGTCGCCAATCACCGGAAAGACATCGCGCCGCAAGCGTCGCATGATCACCTTGCGGGTGCATTCGGCAAGGTGATCGACCTGGCGCTCGTGCCATTCCAGGGCCAGCTTCTTGAATGTGTTGGCGCGTCGTTCCTTCTCCGCTTCCCTGGCTGCTTTTTTGGCTTCCCCGGGTCCGTTCCGTTGGTGAGCAGTCGCCGTGCTGCTTCACGCTGTTTTCGCGCTTCACTCAGGCTGATTTCGGGGTAGAAGCCAAGTGCAAACAGGTTTTTCTTGTCGGCAAACCTATACTTGAAGTGCCAGAGCTTGCCTCCGGCCGTCTTGAGAAGCAGGTAGAGCCCACCGCCATCAAGTCAGTTTGGAGTCTTTTTCTTTGGGCCTCTCGTTGTTGATCTGGATGTCGGTTAATGGAGGAACTCGTTTCGGCATGACAACCTCTTTTTGGGGTACCCTGTTTTGAGGGTATGGAGCATAGCCTGAAAAATACCCCGAAAAACTTTGGCTCTCAACGGATTGAAGTGGACAGGAAAATGCATTAGATACAGAAAAACCCGCTATTTCTAGCGGGTCTCCTGATTATCTTTGAACTTCTTTGGATTTGTTATTGGTGCCGAAGGCGAGACTCGAACTCGCACGACCATGCGGTCACCACCCCCTCAAGATGGCGTGTCTACCAGTTCCACCACTTCGGCAATGCAGGGCTCTTTATACTGATTTACTCTGAAGCTGTCAACACAGAAATCAATCGTTATTTTGTGCAGGGGTGGCCGGCTGTACGTCTTCCTGAGTCGGAGCCTCCTGTTGGCTTTGCTGAACTTTTACCTGCTCGGGCATGATGCTGTCGCTGCCGTCCTGACTGTGAAAATACGCGAGCGAAAGACTGGTGAGCATGAATACAGTTGCGGTCATGGTGGTGAGCTTGCTCAGAAAGGATTGCCCACCGCTGGCGCCAAACATGGTCTGGCTCGCGCCGCCGCCGAAAGAGGCTCCGGTTTCAGCACCTTTTCCGGCCTGAAGCAGGACAATTATCACCAGAGCTATGGAAACCAGAACGTGGATAATAAGAAGAAACGTGGTCATATAATCAGAGTACTCCGTTGGTTGGTAAAAATATTTTGCTGCTGTTTCGCGCCTTTCTGGTCGGCGATGGGAGTCAGCAATTTTCAACTGACCGCCGAAGCTAACACAACTTACAGGGTTTTTCCAGCTAAAATCTGTCTACCTGGCGTCGGCCATATGCAGCGGACGCGGAAAGTTGGCAATGGCGGCGAAGTCTGAGCTTTTAAGGCTGGCGCCGCCTACAAGGGCGCCGTCGATGTCTGCCTGAGCCATAAGTGCGCTGATGTTGTCCGGTTTGACGCTGCCGCCGTAGATGATGCGCGTATTCCGCGCGACCTCGGCAGAGTATACTCCCTGGAGCAGCCCACGGATATACGCATGGACTTCAGCGGCATCGTCACTGCTCGCGGTTTTTCCGGTGCCGATGGCCCAGACAGGCTCGTAGGCGATAATCACCTGTTCCATCTGTTCGGCGCTGATGTTGTGCAGCCCCAGCTGAATCTGGGTGTTGATCACTTCAAAGAGCTGATCGCCCTCGCGTTGTTCCAGGGTTTCGCCCACACACAGGATGGCGCACATCCCCTGTTCCAGCACGGCATGCACTTTGCTGTTGATGAAAGCATCATCCTCATTGAACAACTGGCGGCGCTCGGAATGCCCCAGAATGACGAATTCGCACCCGGCGTCCTTGAGCTGCATGGCAGAGATCTCTCCGGTAAAGGCGCCCTGGATTTCCGGATGGCAATTCTGTCCTCCCACTTTGATGTGACTCGACGCACAGATCTGCGCCACTGCGGGGATGGAGGTAAAGGAGGGGGCGAGGAGAATGTCGCTGGTGCGGACGTCTGCAAGTTTTTCGCACAGTTCCCGCGCCAGAGTCTGCGCTTCCTGTATGGTTTTATGGAGTTTCCAGTTTCCGGCTATCAGCGGTTTACGCATTGTTACTCTCCTGCAGATTGTTTTTTATCGCTTAAGGCGGCCACCCCGGGGAGTGTTTTCCCTTCCAGCAGTTCGAGGGAAGCTCCTCCGCCAGTAGAAATGTGGGTCATGGCATCACTTACTCCGGCTTTGTTGACCGCAGCTACAGAATCTCCGCCTCCGATAATGGTGACGGCATTTGTCTGCGCCAGGGCGCGCGCCATTTCCATAGTGCCACGGGCGAAGTTTTCCATTTCAAACACCCCCATGGGGCCGTTCCACACCACCGTAGCTGCGCCGGCTACCATCTCTGTATAGGCCGCGATGGTTTCAGGGCCGATATCCAGCCCCATGTAATCAGGGGGAAATTCGCTGTTGGTGGCGGTCTGTATGGCAGCTGAGTTGCTGAACTCGGATGCAACTATATGATCGAGAGGGAGTTTTATCTCCACCCCTTTGCTCTTGGCCTGCTTGAGCAGTGAAGCGGCAAGTTCAATCTGATCCTGCTCCAGCAGTGATTTGCCTACCTCGTATCCCTGGGCACGCAGGAAGGTGTATGCCATTCCTCCGCCGATGAGCAGGGCGTCCACCTTGTCGAGCAGGTTGGTGATGACCGGAATTTTATCGCTGACTTTGGCGCCGCCGAGGATGGCGACAAAGGGGCGTTGCGGGTTTTCCAGCGCCTTGCCCAGATATTCGAGCTCTTTTGCCATCAGAAATCCGGCTGCGGCAGGCTGGAGCAGATGCGCCACCCCTTCGGTCGAAGCATGGGCCCGGTGTGCGGTGCCAAAGGCGTCATTGACGTAGACATCTGCAAGCTGTGCGAGCCTGGAGCAGAATTCAGGTTCGTTCTGCTCCTCTTCCGGGTGAAAGCGCATGTTTTCGAGAAGAATCACATCGCCATTACCCATGTTGGCTACCAGCTGTTCCACTTCGGGGCCGATACAATCCGGCGCCATCGCCACCGGCGTCCCCAGAAGTTTAGCCAGGTGGGGGGCTACCGGTGCAAGACTGAATTCCGCCTTTTTTTCCCCTTTGGGGCGCCCGAGATGAGACGCCAGGATCACGCGCCCGCCCTGTTCGAGGATGTAGCGGATGGTAGGTAGCGCCGCAACAATACGCGTATCGTCGCCCACGCTGCCATCTGCGTTAACAGGCACATTGAAATCCACGCGGCAGAATACCCGTTTTCCGCGAAGGTCCAGATCTGTTACGGAACATTTGTTAAGCATGAATACCTGACTCCATTAAGGTGAAAACTCTGCAGAATTATTGTTTTTTTGCGACCAGATTGAGCAGATCGACGATGCGCGCGGAATAGCCCCATTCGTTGTCGTACCAGAGCAGAACCTTCACCATCCGGTCCTGAAGTACTGTGGTGCTCAGGGCATCGAAGATGCACGAAGCGGGATTGCCGTTGAAATCCCTGGATACCAGGGGCTTGTCGCAGTATTCGAGCACTCCGAGGAGTTCACCGTTTGCAGCCTCCTGCATCATGGCGTTCACGGCGTCGACGCTTGCATCCTTTTCCGTTTCAACAACAAAATCTATCATGGATACATTGGGTGTGGGCACGCGCACCGCCATCCCGGTGAGGCGCCCCTTGAGCTCCGGAATAACAAGGGCCACCGCGTTGGTGGCGCCGGTGGTGGTCGGAATCATCGACATTGCCGCGGCGCGACTGCGGCGCAGGTCTTTATGGGGCAGATCGAGAATCTTCTGATCATTGGTGTAGGAGTGGATCGTGGTCATGCTGCCGCGCCTGATGCCGAGTTTTTCATGCAGTATGCGCGCGGCGGGGGCAAGGCAGTTGGTGGTGCAGGAGGCGTTGGAGATGATCTGATGCTTAGCCGGATCATACTCAGCAAAGTTCACCCCTTTTACCACGGTTGTATCGGAGTTCTTGCCCGGAGCGCTGATAATCACGCGGGAGGCACCCGCTTCCAGATGTTTGGCGGCGCCTTCGCGGGTGCGGAATATCCCTGTGGCTTCAAGTACAACCTCCACCCCTTCGGCTTTCCAGGGCAGGTTGGCCGGATCTTTTTCGCTGTAGATGCGGATGTTGCGCCCATCCACACTGATGCTGTTATCGCTGTTTTCCACGTTGCCCGGATAGATGCCATGGACAGAGTCGTATTTAAACAGATGGGCCAGGGTTCCGGCATCACTCAGGTCGTTGATGGCGACAACTTCAAATTCAGCTGATTGCATGGCAATGCGCAGTACATTGCGTCCGATACGCCCGAAACCGTTGATGGCAACTTTTACAGACATGGCATACTCCCCTTGAAGATTTAAAATACATACAGGACAAATACAGACCCGGGAAAAGACAGGCTGTGTAACAATGCAGAATGATAAACATCCTCCGGGTAAGCGTCAAGAAATATGCCCGGACGGACTCTGCTCTCTGAAGAATGTAAGCGCTTCATTTTCCATAATAACAAAGGAAATGCTTCTTTCCAGAAGCACAGAGGAAATTTTGTGGCGTGCTTTCTGTGGGGAAAGCATATGTGCTGCGCGCGGATGTTGCCGTTCTTGCCCTTTTAGTGCGCTTGTGCTATGAAGGCGCGAACAGTACGATGCGGTATTGTTGCTTGGCGCCGTGACGTTTGCCCCCGGATGCAATTTTTGAGATTCCGGGGTGGTTTTGTCCTGTCATTCCGCCTGGTTGTGACGCAAGCGGAAATGCCGGGCAGGAGGAACAGCGATGCGTATATGTCAGCTTGCCAGTGGCAGTAAAGGCAATGCCATTTATATAGAAAGTAATGATGCCAGAATTCTGATTGATGCCGGGTTGTCGGCGCGCGAACTTACACGCCGCCTTGAAGGGATCGGGGTGGCTGCTGCGGATCTGGATGCGCTGGTGATAAGCCATGAGCACAGAGATCACTGTCTCGGGGCCGGGCCGCTGTGCCGCCGCTACGGACTGCCTCTGTACTGTCTGCCTCAGACCTTTGCGGCACTGCCTTCCATCGGAAATGTCGACTACTGTGAAATGGACGCGGGAACGTGCCTGCGTCTGCGGGATCTGGAGGTTGAGGCATTTCCGATAACCCACGATGCGGTTGCCCCGGTGGGTTTTGTCGTGGGCTCGGGGAAAACCCGTATCGGGATTGCCACCGACCTTGGCGTGGTGACCCGCCTGGTGCTGGAGCGCCTGCAGCGCTGCCATGTTCTGGTGCTGGAGACCAACCACGATGAGCAGATGCTCCACGATGGTCCGTATCCGTGGCATCTGAAACAGCGGGTGCGCGGTCGTCACGGACACCTTTCCAATGCCCAGGCCGCAGAGCTTCTGCAGGAACTGCTGTGGCCCGAGTTGAAAGCGGTCTTCATGGCGCATATGAGTGAGACCAACAACACCGAAGAGCTTGCGCGCGCAGGTGTTGAACAGGCGCTGCAGGCGCGCGGGTGCTGCAGGCCGCGTCTGATCGCGGGGCAGGTCGCAGTTGCGAGTGAGTGCTTTACCTGCTGAGGGCAGATAAATATATACCTGAAAATCCGGAGGAGTGTTTCCAGGCACAGCTCCGAGCGGTGCATAAATCCTGGAAGAGGAGAATATATGGCCAACAGAATTGTTGTAGGTCTTAAGGATGGGGTGCGCGATGCGCGTGGAGAACGGGTACGCCAGGAGATTTACCATCACCTCGGAATAGAATTGAACAGCGTACGAACCCTGGATGTCTACACCGTGGATGCGGATCTGAGTACTGCAGAGCTGGAGAGCGCGGCGGCGGGGCCATTTTCGGATCCGGTGATTCAGAAATTCAGCGTGGATAAAGCCCTGGCGCATGATTTTGATGTGCTAGTCGAGGTGGGATTCCGCCCCGGGGTTACCGACAATACCGGGCGCACCGCGCGCGAAGCGCTTGAGTATATCCTGGGGCGTAAGCTTCAGGAGCACGAGGCGGTATACACTTCAGTACAGTATCTGTTGAACGGTAATGTGGATAAAGCCAGAGTTGAAGAGATTGCTGCCGGAGTTCTCGCCAACGGCCTGATCCAGCGCTGGACCATTGTAAGCCGGGAGGAGTTCGATCCCGCAACGGGGCTCGCCCCGCAGGTGGCGCGGGTGGAGACCTCGGGAGAGCCGGAAATCCGTGAGATCGACCTGGACGTGGATGACGCCACCCTGATGCAGATCAGTCGCGCTGGCATGTTGGCCCTCAATCTGGAAGAGATGAAGGCGATTCAGGCTTTTATCGCTGATCCTGCAGTGCAGCAGGAGCGCAAACAGATCGGACTCGGAGCGCGCATAACCGATGCCGAGCTTGAAGCCCTGGCCCAGACCTGGAGCGAACACTGCAAGCACAAGATTTTTTCCGCTCAGATCGACTACGAGGATGAGCACGGACAGAAAGAAAGTATCGATTCTCTCTTCAAAAGCTACATCATGGCGACCACCAGCGAGGTTCGGCGTCAGAAGGGGGAACAGGATATCTGTCTTTCCGTATTCAAGGACAACGCCGGAGTTATCCGCTTTACCGATGAGTGGAGCGTGGTCTACAAGGTGGAGACCCACAATTCCCCGAGCGCGCTTGATCCGTATGGCGGAGCGCTAACCGGGATTGTCGGGGTCAACCGTGATCCCTTCGGAACCGGGCGCGGAGCACGTTTGATTTTCAATACCGATGTATTCTGTTTTGCTTCCCCCTTTTATTCCAAACCTCTGCCGCCGCGTCTCCTCCATCCGCGGCGTATCTTTGAAGGTGTGGTAGAGGGGGTTGAGCACGGGGGCAACAAGAGCGGTATTCCCACGATTAACGGTTCCATCGTGTTTGATCCGCGCTTTGCCGGCAAACCCCTGGTGTACTGCGGCAGCGCTGCTCTGATGCCGGCGATGCTTCACGGGCGTCCCGGGCATGAAAAAAAGGCCGAGCCCGGCGATCATATCCTCATGGTGGGGGGGCGCATCGGCAAGGACGGGATCCATGGAGCCACCTTTTCCTCCGAAGAATTAAACGAAAACTCTCCGGTGACCGCGGTGCAGATCGGCGACCCCATCACCCAGAAGCGCATGTTCGATTTCCTCCTCGTGGCGCGGGATAAGGGGTTGTACAACGCTATCACGGATAACGGCGCCGGCGGCCTGTCCTCCTCGGTGGGGGAGATGGCCGAAGATACCGGCGGATTTGAAATGCATCTGGAGCGCGCCCCTCTCAAGTATGCGGGGCTGCAGCCGTGGGAAATCCTCATCTCCGAGGCGCAGGAACGCATGACCCTGGCGGTGCCGCCGGAACATGTGGATGAGTTTATCCAACTCGCTGCAAGTATGAATGTGGAGGCTACAGACCTTGGAGAGTTTACCGCTTCGGGTTACTACCACTGTCTCTATCACGGGCGTACTGCAACCTACCTGCCCATGGATTTTCTCCACAATGCGAATCCGCAGATGAAGATTCCGGCGCGCTGGGAGATCAAAACCCATCGTCAGCCGGCGCTGAGCGATCTCCCCTCTCCGCCTGAGGCACTGCGTCGTCTCCTCGGAGCACTTAATGTATGCTCCAAAGAAGTGGTGGTGCGCCGCTATGACCACGAGGTCCAGGGGAATACGGTGCTCAAACCCCTTACCGGTGAGGCCAACGACGGCCCGGCGGATGCCGCTGTGGTGCGCCCGCTGCCCGATTCGTTCGCCGGCGTGACCGTGGCCCATGGCATCTGCCCACGCTACAGCGATATCGACACCTATCACATGATGGCGTGTGCCATTGATGAGGCATTGCGCAACTACGTGTGTGTAGGCGGCAATGTCGATCATGTCGCGGGGCTGGATAATTTCTGCTGGTGCGATCCGGTTCTGAGCGAACGCACCCCGGATGGCCCGTTTAAAGCCGCCCAGCTGGTGCGCGCCAACAAGGCCCTGTACGATTACTGTGTGGCCTTCGGGGTTCCGCTGATATCGGGCAAGGATTCGATGAAAAACGACTACCATATAGAAGGGGAGAAGATCTCCATCCCCCCCACTGTGCTGTTTTCAGTGATCGGCAAGGTGGACGATGTGCGCTCCTGCACCACCATGGATGTGAAGCGCCCTGGCGATGTCGTCTATCTCCTCGGGGTTACCCGTGCCGAGCTCGGTGGTTCCGAGCTCTTCAACATTCTCGGTTTCACCGGTAATCAGGTGCCCGAGGTGGATGCTCCCACGGCGCTGCGGCGTTACCGTACCCTCAACCGGGCGCAGAAGGCGGGTCTGGTGGCCTCGTGCCACGATCTCTCCGATGGTGGGCTGGGTGTAGCCCTGGCGGAAAGTGCATTCGCGGGCGGTTTCGGCATGGATATCGACCTCACCCGTCTGCGCACAGAGGGGGAACTGAGCCCTGTGGAGATGCTGTTTTCCGAATCACAGAGCCGTCTGCTGGTCACCGTGGCGCCGGAACATGCCGAGGAGTTTGAAAAGCTCTTCAGCGGTCAGGATATCTGTTGCCTGGGTAAGGTGAGCGGGGCTCAGATTCTGAAGATCAGCGGCAAGGACGGAACCATCATCATAGAAGATGATATCTACGCATTGAAAGAGGCCTGGCAGGCCACACTGAAGGAGCTTTGATTATGCCCGCTGATGTTAGAGCAATTGTGGTGTCCGGCAACGGCACCAACTGCGAGCGCGAAGTGGCCCATGCCTGTCGTCTGGCCGGTGCCGCAAGCGCAGACATTGTGCACCTCTCGCGGCTGTTGTCCGGCGAGGTCAGCCTGCACGATTATCACTTCCTCAATTTCGCCGGGGGTTTTCTTGATGGTGACGACCTCGGCAGCGCCAAAGCGGGGGCAAACCGCCTGCGCCATGCGTGTGTAAAGACCAGTGGGCGCCCCTTCATTGAAGAGATTCTTCACTTCGTGGAGAACGGCAATCTGGTGATGGGAGTGTGTAACGGTTTTCAGCTCATGGTCAAGATGGGCCTTCTGCCCGGGCTGGATCATGATTATCACACCCAGAGCGCCACCCTGACGACCAATGATCGCGGGCGGTTCGAAGACCGCTGGGTGTATCTGAAGGTGGATCAGAAGTCTCCGTGCGTTTTTACCCGCGGACTCACCGGCATCTATCTGCCGGTGCGCCATGGAGAGGGGAAATTTGTGGTGGAAAATCCGGAGGTGCTTAAACGCATTGAAGCTGAACACCTGGGCGCGCTTAAATACAGTGATGCCGCCTACATCGCCCCGGCCCGGGAGTTCCCCCTGAATCCAAATGGATCAATGAACTCCATTGCGGGGCTTTCAGATCCGAGCGGACGTTTGTTCGGGCTCATGCCCCATCCGGAGGCATATCTGCATCGTACCCACCACCCCCGCTGGACGCGGGAAGAGTTGCCCGAAGAAGGGATGGGGCTGTGGCTGTACAAAAATGCCGTTGATTTTATTCGTAACGAGGTACTTTAGCGCCACGGCGAGTGACGCCCCATACACGGGAAAGGAAACAGAAAAAATATGTTTGATAAATTCGAAGAAGAATGTGGGGTTTTTGGGGTTTACGGCCATCCGGAAGCGGCCAACCTCACATATCTGGGGTTGTACTCCCTTCAGCATCGCGGGCAGGAAAGTTGCGGTATAGTCGCCTCTGACGGGGGCGTCCTGCGCGCGCACCGTAAAAACGGGCTGGTATCCGATGTGTTCCGCGATCCCCAGATATTCGAGCGCCTTCCCGGACGCAGTGCCATCGGACATGTGCGCTATTCCACTGCCGGAGGCAACGATGTAAAAAACTGCCAGCCTATCCTCGTGGATTATGCGCGCGGCAGCATTGCGGTGGCGCACAACGGTAATCTGGTCAACGCCCAGGAGTTGCGCAACGAGCTCGAGGAGCTGGGGTCGATCTTTTCCAGCATCTCCGATACCGAGGTGATTATTCATCTGCTCGCACGCAGTCAGGCCGATAGTCTCGCAGAGCGTATAACCATGGCTCTGGAGCGTGTCGACGGGGCGTACAGCCTGCTGTTCCTCACCGAAACCCGCATGGTGGCGGTGCGCGATCCGCGCGGATTCCGTCCTCTGGTGCTGGGGAAACTTGAAGGCGCATATGTAGTCGCCTCCGAAACCTGCGCCCTGGATCTGATTGAAGCCGAATTTATCCGCGAGCTCGAACCCGGGGAGATGGTGATTATTGATGAAAAAGGGGTGCATTCCATGTTCCCCCTCGAAAAGCGCAAACCCGCGCCCTGCATTTTCGAGTTTGTCTATTTTGCGCGTCCGGACAGCACCATCTTCGGGCGCGAAGTGTATCGGGTGCGTAAGGATTACGGGCGCCAGCTTGCACGCGAATTTCCTGTGGATGCGGATGTGGTGGTGCCTATCCCCGATTCCGGGGTCCCGGCATCCATCGGCTATGCGGAAGAATCAGGGATTCCATTCGAACTCGGCCTTATCCGCAATCACTATGTGGGACGCACCTTTATCGAGCCGCAGCAGTCGATCCGCCATTTCGGGGTTAAAATCAAACTCAATCCGGTGCGTGAAGTGATCGAAGGCAAGCGCGTGGTGGTGATTGACGATTCCATCGTGCGCGGCACCACGGCGCGCAAGATCATCAAGATGGTGAGGAATGCAGGCGCCAAAGAGGTGCATATGCGCGTATCCAGTCCGCCCACCAGTTTTCCGTGTTACTACGGTATTGACACTCCGACGCGCAACGAGCTGATATCCTCATCCCACAGTATCGAAGAGATCAACCGCTACATCACTTCGGATACCCTGGGGTATCTTTCGGTCGAAGGGCTGCTCAAAGCTACGTGTAATCTCGAAAGCGGGGACAGTTGCCAGTTCTGCACCGCTTGCTTTACCGGTAAGTACCCGGTGAAATTCCCGCACCGCAAGGCGGATAATCAACTTGGTCTTTTTGAGCGTTAGGAAAGTATTGGTATTCACCACCACAAGGCTTTACTGGACAGTTACAATTATTAAGGACAGGAACTTTACTGATGACCGCACAGGAACGCAGTGAACTGATGGAGATAATCCGCCGCCTTTCATATGAAGAGCGGGAGGTGACCCTGGCTTCAGGGCGTAAGAGCAATTTTTACTTTGACGGCAAACAGACCACCCTCCATCCACGCGGTGCGGTGTTGGTGGGAAAGGCGTTTCTCGAGGCGGCGCGTTCCTTCGGTTCGCCCATCGAAGGGGTCGGGGGCCTGACCCTCGGGGCTGATCCTATAGCGACGGCCACATCCATGATCAGCTCACTGGAGAGTGAACCCTTTCCCGCCTTTATTATCCGCAAGGAACCCAAAGGGCACGGAACCGGGCAGTGGCTTGAGGGACGCAAAAACCTGCGCCCGGGTGCCAGAGTGGTGATTGTGGAGGATGTGGTCACCACTGGGGGTTCATCCATGAAAGCCATAGAGCGCGCGCGCGAAGAGGGGCTGGAAGTGGTTGGCGTCGTGACTCTGGTGGATCGGGAAGAGGGCGGGAGTGAATGCTTTGCCGCCGCCGGGATTCCCTTTAAGGCGATTTTCACCAAAACCCAGGTTGCCGCCTGAAATCGGGCAGTGATTGGATGTGTATGACCTATGTTTACCTTGCCATAGCAATTGTCGGTGAAGTCGCAGCGACTTCGGCGCTGAAAGCCTCGGCCCAGTTCAGCCGTTTGCTTCCGAGCATTATTGTAGTGTGTGGATACGCTGTGGCGTTTTACTGTCTTTCCATCGTTCTTAAGCAGCTTCCGGTCGGGATAACCTACGCCGTGTGGGCCGGCGCCGGAGTGGTCCTGGTCGCGCTGGTGGCGATGCTCCTCTATCGTCAGATCCCGGATCTTCCCGCTCTGATCGGGATGGGGCTCATCATCTCCGGGGTTGCGGTAATCCACCTGTTCTCCGATACCCTCTGACATTAAAATAGTCTCTGCGAAGGCTCATTTTTCTTACCTGAATTCTATCTCCACATGGAATCTATTTCTGCTGAATCTGCGCAAAAGCTGAATAGAAATTATGCAGATCGACAATGACAAAGCATACAGCCAGCGCAACTGGACCGACCTGGGCGTGCTCATAGGTGGAATGCTCGGTATGGTGGTGGTTATGGGAATAGGCCGTTTTGCCTACACCCCGATTCTGCCTCTGATGCAGCGCGATCTCGGGATGAGTAACGCCCTTGCCGGGTTGAACTATCTCGGATATCTCATTTTGTAACCACCAGGGGTAAATTCACAAAAGGTGACGGGAACCGTGGCTCTGGTATATAAGTCTATTTCAAATGTAACTTTATCCCTTTTGTAGGAGCGGCTTCAGCCGCGAGCGATCATGTCTGAAGGCGAATCCTAAAGAGTTATTCCGGCGTAATTTTAACTGGGAGCCTTAGAAAGTCTGGATCCCCTACAGAAATACTTGGGGATGGCGGCTCTTGGTGGATAGTAATTTTCAAATTACGGTGAAGTTATCACCACAGAAAAGAAAGGATAATATCATGCCATACGTTAACATTAAAATTACGCGCGAAGGGGCAACGTCTGAGCAGAAAACCCGTCTGATTGAGGGGGCAACCCAGTTGCTCGTGGATGTGCTGGGGAAAAATCCCGCCACTATCGTAGTGGTTATCGACGAAGTGGATACCGACAACTGGGGCGTGGGTGGAGAAAGCATCACCGTAAGGCGTAAAAAAGGGCAGTAGTTTGGCATTGAAACTCCATCCTTCCCGAGGCACAATGCTGCATGACATCCTGCATAAAAAGCAGAAGGAGATATTTATGAGAAGCTTATTTTTTGCCGCAGCGCTGTTGATTCTCCTTGCCCATAATGCCATGGCGCAGCAGCAGTCCGCTCAGGGTTCGGATATTCTGTCGGATATGAAAAATGCCATGGGGGACGTAGCGCGTGATCAGGTGCGTCTCAAAACCGAAAAGCACCTTCCGGACTCAGCAGAGACGGAGGGCGATTATACGCCTGGAGAACGCCGCTACGAAGGCCGCGATTATGCCGATGACGCTTATGATGATATGAATGAGCGCCGCACTGAGGGTGAGCGCGCCCGCTGGGAGAATCGCACAGAGGCGGAACACGCGCGCGCTGAAAACGCCAGAGAGGAACAGCGCCGTTTCGAAGAGCAGCGTCATGAAGAGCGCAAACGCTTTGACGAGCAGGAGCGTGAAGCCAGAAAAGAGCGGGAAGAATATGCGCGTGAAAGGGAAAAAAAGCGCGCAGAAGCAGAGCGCGAAGCGCAGCACAGGCAGGGTGAATTTGAACGTGAAAGGGATAAAGGGTTTGAAACCTCGCGCGGATACGGGAATGAGCGCGCGCGTGAGGCCTCAGGGTTTGGACGCGAGCGCGCCAGCGAAGCCCGGGGCAGAAAATAACCTGACGCTCGAATTGACAGTGTTTCACACAAAGCCCTGCAGTCTGCTCCGCTGATCTGCAGGGCTTTTCTGTATCCGGGAACATCCAGGCAGGAGCGGGTAAAATGCTCTTTTACATACAGGGTTGAACATGTAGTATAGATGGTTGATCAGGCATTCTGCTAGGGGGCGTTCTCAATTGCCTGAGCAAGCAGGATTCAGAGGGATTTTGCGGGTCAGCAAGGCGGATTGAGGAGGCATAGTGGTTCTATGCCGACGAAATACAACGCTGCTGACGCGTAAAATAACCTTAAGATTGCTGTGAATGGTGATTGAGAATGCCCCCTAATAAGCACACCGTACATATTTTTTTGGAGGTAACTGTGTCAGTAAATAAGGTGATTCTGGTTGGGAATCTGGGGAAAGACCCTGAGTTGCGCTATACCCCTAACGGAACGGCGGTGGCCAATTTCCCGCTGGCTACAAGTGAGAATTTCAAGGATCGCGACGGTAATCGGCAGGAGAGAACCGAGTGGCATAATGTTGTTGCCTGGCGTCAGCTGGCGGAAATATGCGGTAAATATCTGCATAAAGGCAAGCAGGTGTATGTGGAAGGAAAACTCCAGACCAGAAAATGGCAGGATAAAAACGGCATAGACCGCTATACCACAGAAGTTGTCGCGGATACCATGCAGATGCTCGGGCGCGCCGGCGAGGATAGCGGCTATTCACAGGGGCAGAACTACGTCCGCAATGATAACCGCTCCCAGGATTCCTATCAGGACAATAGCTACGCCGATTCCGGATCACGGGTACAGAGTCCTTCTGCGCCACCGGAACCCTCATTCAACCCTGATGATGAAATACCCTTTTAATCTATACATAATGTGAGTCAGTACGTGCTTATGCCCCCAGCCTTGCTCTGATGGAGAAGAGATGTCGGAGGTTCAACATATTCGCAAACGCAGCGTGTTTTCAGTTGCAGACATGGATTGCCCCGCTGAAGAGCAGATGGTACGCATGGCGCTGAGCGATGTGGCGGAAGTGGATGCCCTTGATTTTGATCTCGAGGCGCGCAGGGTTGCTGTTGTACATCGGGGTGACGCCGAAGGCATTCTTGAATCTCTGCAGCTGTTGGGGCTGGGTACGGCACTGGAATCGAGTGATACGGCTACAGAGCAGGATGCGGCCTCCGGTTTTCATGAGGAAAACGGTGCTGAAGCCCGAACCCTGAAAATTCTACTCGGAATCAATGGTGGGATGTTCGTGCTCGAAATAGTAGCGGGCTTTCTGGCGCAGTCGACCGGTCTCATTGCCGATTCGGTGGATATGTTTGCGGATGCTGCGGTATATGGTCTGGCGCTGTTTGCGGTGGGGAAGGCCGCGGCACAAAAACTCCGGGCTGCGCGTTTTGCCGGCTGGGTTCAGTTGGTTCTGGCTCTGGGGGTGCTCGCCGAGGTGCTGCGTCGCTGGGTTTACGGCAGTGAGCCGGTCTCAGCCCTCATGATTTTCATGGGAGCTCTGGCCCTGGGTGCAAATGTGGTCTCCCTGGTGCTGGTGGCGCGCAAGCGTGAGCGCGGGGTTCACATGAAGGCAAGCTATATTTTTTCCGCTAACGACGTGATTGCCAATCTCGGCCTCATACTCGCCGGGGTTCTGGTGGCCTGGAGCGGGTCTCCTTATCCCGATCTGCTCATCGGTACCATCATCAGTGGCGTGGTGCTCAGCGGGGCGTACCGTATTCTGAAGCTTAAATAGGATTTTTTGAGCGGATAAAACCTTATTGCATCTATGTTCTCTCTGCGACCCTGAGCTCCTGCATAAATGGAGATTTGCCATGCGATCAACAAAAATAGTCTGTACCATCGGGCCGGCATCGGCGTCTGAAGAAACTCTGGAAGCGCTGATCCGTGCGGGGATGAACGTAGCGCGTCTGAATTTTTCTCACGGGGATCACGCTTCACATAAAGCCCTTATTCAGGACATTCGCACCATTGCCGCGCGCCTTGGTGAGCCCGTGGCCATCCTTCAGGATCTGTGCGGCCCCAAGATCCGTCTCGGGATGCTGCCGGAGCAGGGGATACGTCTGAATCAGGGGGAACTGGTGACCTTGAGTGCTTCAGAGTACGCAGAAGGGGATGCCATCCCGGTTGACTATCCGCATCTGCATGAAGATGTAAGCGTCGGGGCGGCAATCATGCTCGCCGATGGACTTATGGAACTGCGCGTGGAAGAGCTCGACGGCGTCCGGGTTATCTGCCGTGTGATAAACGGCGGGATCGCGTATCGGCGCAAAGGGGTGAACATGCCGTGCAGCAATTTGAGCATCCCCGCATTTACCGAAAAAGATCGGAATGATCTGCGCTTCGGGCTGGAGCAGGAAGTGGATGCGGTGGCGTTGTCGTTTGTGCGCAATGCCGCAGATCTTGATGCGATCCGCGCCGAGCTCAAGGCTGCTCATTATACCCCAAAACTCATCGCCAAGATTGAAAAACCTCAGGCGGTGGAGAATTTCGACACTATCCTGGAGGGTATCGACGGGGTGATGATTGCCCGTGGCGACCTGGGCGTGGAGGTGCCTCTCGAAACTGTGCCGGTAATTCAGAAGCAACTGATCCGCAAAGCGCGTCTGCGCGGGCGCTTTGCCATAACCGCGACCCAGATGCTCTCGAGTATGGTGTCGAGTCCGCGTCCCACCCGGGCCGAGGCTACAGATGTCGCGAATGCCATCTATGACGGAACCGATGCCCTGATGCTTTCAGATGAGACCGCTTCGGGTGAGTATCCGGTGGAAGCGGCGCAGATGCTGGATAAAATTGCACGTGCAACCGAGCCCCACGTGCACACCACCCTGGATATGGAGACCGTGGATGTCGGGGATGAAACCGCAGTGGCGCGGGCTATCGGCAGAGCCTGTGGCTGGATAGCCAACGATCTGGATGCCGCTGCGATTCTGGCGTATACCCAGTCGGGTTTTACCGCGCGCTGCGTAGCGCGCTTTCGCCCCGCCTGTGCGGTGGTGGCCATGAGCCCTGATGCGCGGGTGTGTCGGCAGTTGAATCTGATATGGGGGGTGAAGCCGGTTCGGGTGGAGGCTCTCGACAGCAGTGATGCGCTATTTGTCACCGCACGCCGCTGGAGCCTGCGCACCAAAGTTGCGAAACTGAGTGACTGCATTGTGGTTACCGCGGGTACGCCGCTGTGGCAGCCTGGGTCGACCAATCTTATCAAGGTGATCGAGCTCGAAAAAGGGCTGGATGTGAAGTGCGATGACTAGGATTGATCCGGCGCAGGACAAACAGCGTGAAGTACTCCTGCAGGCACTGCATGATACGGACGTAGAGGTACGTCGCGCCGCGAGTGAGAGCCTTGAGCTTCTGCAGGCCTGCGCGGATATCTCCGCGCTCGAGCAGGCCCTCCAGAGTCCGGAGCGGCGCGCGCGTGTTGCTGCGGTGTACACTCTGGAGCGCATCCATACTCCACAGGCAGGGACTATGCTGAGAGAACTGCTCGAGGATCAGGATCCGGATGTGCGGGCTGTTGCGGTGCAGGCGCTGGGAGCGCGGCAGGACACAAACGCCCTGGGCGCTCTGGTGCGGTGCCTGAAAGATCCGTGTCCGGCGGTGGCTGTGCATGCAGCCCGGGCTCTGGCGCAGTTCAGGGATAAACGCCTGGTTCCGTATCTGAGTGCAATGTGCAGCGCGCAAAACAGCGAACTGGTCTGCGCATGTCTGGAAGCTCTGGGCTGCATCGGAGATCTGCGCACGGTGGATGTGGGGACGAAGGCGGCAATTCACCCAGATGCCCGGGTACGTCTGAGTGCGGTACGCATGCTCGGTAATCTGCACTGAATCCGGATTTTCCCTGCGTACCTACAGCCATTCGTTGACATCGATGTTGTGCAGAACGGGATCCACTTCTGCGGCAATAAATCTGCTTTTGCTCTCCACCTCCTGCAGCACCGGATTCTCCAGCGCATTCCCGGCGCTGTCGCGTAGAATACGGATGGTGCCACGATCCACATCGTTCACATCCCCATCCACTATAAGACCGATTTCATTGTTTACCAGGCGTACCAGACTGCCTACCGGGTAGTTGCCGAGCATGCGGGTGAGGGCTTCGACATATTCAGGGTTGAGCTGGGTGCCGGCTATCTGCTGCAGCCTCTGAACCGCCACTCCGGGTGAATTGGGATGGCGGTAGGCGCGCAGGGTGGTGAGAGCGTCATAAGTATCAGCCACAGTTGCGATATCCACATAGGGATAGTTGCCCAGGTTGAGCTGGATGTGCGGATAGCCGGAACGATCATAGTTCAGATGGTGACCACGGATGATATCGATGATCTCCGGACAGATATCGTCCATCTGCATGGCTATCTGCGCGCCGAGTTCAGGATGACGCTTGATCTCTTCAAATTCCTCCTGGTTCAGAGGGCCGGGTTTTTTGATGATTTCCGGACTGATGCGCAACTTCCCCAGGTCGTGCATCAGGGCTCCCACTCCCAGGATCTGGGTTTCATGGTGGCTGAGATTGCACGCCCTGCCGATGGCAATGGCGAGAACCGAGACATTGACTGAATGGCAGTAGGTGTAGTCGTCATAGTCCTTGATCATAGTGAGGGCGAGAAAAGCATAAGGTGCGCGGGTGAGTTCGCGGGTGATGTTTTCCGCAGCGCCGAAGAGCTTCTCCCCCGAGGGGAGATAGTTGTTTTCAATCAGAGCGCAGGTCTCGGCTACGGTCTGAATCACCCCGGCATACACCTTGCGCGCCTGCTGGTTGCCGGTTTTCCCCTCTTTACTGTCAAGCAGGCGAATGGTGTCAATTCCGTGTTGCAGAAGAACCGCTTCAAATTCTGCACCTTTAAAGGCTCCGGAATGCAGGAGCTCCACAAAGTGCAGGGCCTCTTTTTCCTGGATGAAACGCTGGATTTCGAATCCTTCGATCTCAAGCTCGCGGAGGATTTTCAGCATTACCTCCGCAGCAGGGGCTGAAGCGCTGCACAGCTGCTCATTGATAAACAGGGTCTCTTCGAGCACGCCGATCTTGATGTGCTGATGCAGTTGCATGAGAGACTGAAGCGCGGTCCAGTAGCGTTCTGCCATCCCCTGACATGAGGGGTGTCTGGCAGGATAGAGGTGCAGACCGCGATAGTATGCACTGAAGCTGTGGAGAAATTCCTGGATCAGATCAGGCATGATACGGGTTACTCCTTCTCTCCGGTCTGGAGTGCATGTCTGGCACGCTTGGCAATCTGGGGATCATGACTGGTGCTCAGACGCTGAAGCAGGTCACGTTCCTCACGGGTTGCGCTTCTGCCCAGGGCGCTGATGGCGGCGAGACGCAGTTCGCGGTATTCTCCGCGCTTTATGATTTTCCCTTTGCGGATAATATCCACCAGGGTCGAATTGGCCTCGGGGCTGCGGATTTCCCCCAGGGCTTCGATGGCCTTCACACGGACTTTCTTCTGTTTCAGCAGCGGGTCGTGTTGCTGCGCAATCCGGATCAGATCGGGCACGGCGCGCGGATCCTGATGGGCTCCAAGGGCGAGAAGTGCCAGTTCCGCCAGAGCGCAGTCCGGACTGCGGATATAGTCCAGGAGGGCAGCGGTCGCATGCTCGTGCCTGATGGTGGCAAGAGCGGCGATGGATTCCTTGACTACGCGGGTATCGCGGTGAAACAGTTGCGTTTTAAATGCGCTGATGTATTCAGGGTTACGCCTTGTACCCAGAATGTTGAGGGCATTGCGCACCACATACCAGCGCGGATCATTCAGGTACTCAAGCATGACGCGATCCGCCTCCGCCCCCAGAGCACTCATGACCCCGGCAAGAAAACGCCGCACCCGGGGATTGGGCTCGATAATCAGTTGTTTCCACACGGTTTCACAGGCATCAGCATCCACAAGCTGGATAAGGCGCAGAGTGAGGTTGCGCTGACGTTCATCTTTGCAGGCCGTATCCAGGAGCGCAGTCACAGTTTTCCCCGGGTCGAGCTGGCGCAGACACCGTGTGGATGCAGCGCAGTATTCTGACGGGCGTGTTTTATCATGAATCCAGCGATCCAGGGCGGTCAGAGCCTGGAAGGCTTCGGCGTGATGCTGCGGGGTTGCAAGAAGAGCAACCAGGCGCTGACAGATCTTGTCCAGACAGTTCTGGAAAGCTGGCACTTGCTCCCGGCTCCCGAGGCCGAACAGGTGTTGTGCCTCCTGCAGCATCTGCACCATGGGTCTGCTGTGTTTCAGACGTTCTGACGGGGCGGAATGGGCACCGGCACCTGTATTCTGCCTGCTCTGTTGTTGCCCGGGGGCATGGCTCTGTTCCTGCAGGGGGGAAGTGGAGGGAATACGGCTGCGGTTTGAGCCGATGGCATTCAGATCGATCTGATTGAGCACGATACTGCTGACCTGAGCGCGTTCGAGCAATTGTGCGGCGCCACCGCGATTCTCCAGTTGCTGGGCATCGAGCGCAAGGCAGTGAGCCAGAGACAGAAGGTGCTGTTCGCGTACATCGGCGAATATCACCAGGGTTTTGATCTTGCGCATGAAAAACTGCTGAGCCAGTTGGGCGAGAATTTTGTTGTCCGGGTTGAGCCAGGCTCCATCCTTCACAAACCCCTGGCGTCTGATCTCCAGGGCAAGGGTTCCATCTGTGCAGGATGCGAGGCAGATTTTCAGCTGCTCTGTTGCCTCATGCACCGCCTTGTTCACTGCCGGATGGGCGTCAGGGTAATAGCTCACCGCTTTCAACAGGCGACTGATGCCGATCAGAGACTGCTCGAGTTCAGGATCGTAAAAAATCTGCATGCCACATGCTCCATCGGCTGCGGGCGGGAAACAAAGCGGTATTTATTCAGGATATGGTTTCGGCCATTTAATTTGATACTTCTCGCAAAAAGCATCAAGCTTAACTGTAAAGAGCCGTGCATGCCCGTAAGCGTACACGGCTCTTTGAGTACCATCCTGGCGTTGTAGGTATGGATACTTTTACAGGGCCTTGAAGGCTTTTTCCGCGGCTTCGATGGTTTGGTCGAGATCCTCACGGGTGTGGGCAATGCTCATGAAACCGGCCTCGAACTGAGAGGGGGCAAGATTGATCCCCTGATCCAGCATGGCGCAGAAATAGCGCGAGAAGGCCTCGGTATCACTTTTGCTTGCGTCTTCGAAGCTTTTTACCGGCCCGCCACAGAAGTAGGTACAGAACATGCCGCCGACGCGCTGCGCGCAGGTTGGGAAGGGAGCGTTTTTCGCCGCCTGCTGCAGCCCCTTTTCCAGATAGGCGCTCTTTTCCTCGATCTGAGTATAAAAGCCTTCCTCCTGCAGGAGTTTGAGGGTGGCTATGCCTGCCTGCATGGCCAGAGGATTGCCCGACAATGTTCCGGCCTGATACACTCCCCCTTCAGGAGAGAGCTGATCCATAAGTTCCTGCTTGCCGCCGAAGGCGCCTACCGGCAGGCCACCGCCGATGATCTTCCCCAGGCAGACCAGATCGGCTTTGATATTGAAACGTTCCTGAGCGCCGCCGTAGGCTACGCGGAAGCCCGACATGACTTCGTCGATGATGAGAATAATCCCCTCTTTGTCGCATATCGAGCGCAGCCCTTCAAGAAAACCGGGCTCCGGGGGAACACAACCCATATTTCCTGCGACCGCTTCGAGGATAATACACGCCACCTCACCCCTGTTGGCCTCAAGAATCTGCTTTGTCTCCTCAAGGTCGTTGTAGGCTGCGGTAAGGGTGTGTTTAGCGAAATCCGCCGGGATTCCGGGCGAGGTGGGAACCCCGAAGGTAGCGGCACCGCTGCCCGCCTTCACCAGCAGGGAATCGCCGTGACCGTGATAACAGCCTTCAAATTTCAGGATTTTATCCCGCCCGGTACAGCCGCGCGCGAGCCTGATGGCGCTCATGGCTGCCTCGGTGCCGGAAGAAACCATGCGAACCTTTTCGATCGCAGCATAGGCATCGCATACCATCTGCGCCAGTTCCACCTCTGATGAAGTGGGCGCGCCGAATGAAGAGCCTTTTTCTGCGGCCTGCTTAATGGCCTCGACCACTTTGGGATGGCTGTGTCCCAGAATCATGGGGCCCCAGGAGCCCACGTAGTCGATATAGGCGTTGCCGTCGGCATCGTATATTCTGGATCCGGAAGCCTTTTCGATGAACACGGGATCGCGCCCGACGGACTTGAATGCGCGAACGGGGCTGTTCACGCCTCCGGGGATAACCTGTTTTGCCTGCTGAAACAGTTGCGTAGAGCGGGTGTGCTGCATGTTTATTCCTCCCTGAAGCGGGTTTATTTTCTGCCGGTCAATCCGGACGAATGATGGTACGATCAAGTGTGTATGCTAAGTTTGTGACGCTAGCATGTTGCACTGCATGTGTCAATCCTGTTGCAGGATAAGTGCCCTGTTATTGATAGGTTATGTGCACAGGGCTAACAGAGCGGAAGCCGCAGATGAAGAAGGAGGGTAACCATCCACCACCGCTACCGGTGAGGGCTTGTGGTACCCGTGGAAAGGGCGTCTGTCGCCACGGACGGCGACAGTCGAACGGCCATGGACGGCGCAAAGTGTCCCTTGGAATGGGTGCCACAAGCCCTTACTGAACAATTACGAAGGAGGATGCATTGATACTCGGAGTGACAGGGGGGATTGCGAGCGGCAAGAGTACAGTGGCTGCCATTTTCGGGGAACTGGGAGCACATGTGATCAGCGCCGATCAGATTGCACGTGAAGTGGTCGCGCCCGGATCAGAGGTGCTTGCTCGTCTGGTCAGGATGTTCGGCAAAAAAATCCTGAATGCCGATGCCAGCCTGGATCGTAAACGCCTGGCGGACATAGTGTTCGCGGATCCGGCGGCACGCGCAGAGCTGGAGAGGATCATGCATCCGGCTATTGCGGCTTTGTCGCAAAGGCGTTTAAAGGATGCCGCGCAGAGATATCCGCTTGTAGTGTATGAAGCGCCGCTGCTGTTTGAAGCCAATGCGCAGGAGCGCGTGGACAAGGTATTGTGTGTCACGGTGGACCCGCATATTCAGCTGCAGCGCGTGCAGAAGCGGGATGGCTGCTCTCGGGCGGAGGCGCAGGCCCGTATAGATGCGCAGATGCCGCAGAGTAAAAAGGCAGAGCTGTCTGACTATGTCGTCGACAACTCTGCCGGTGTGGATGTCTTGAAAAAGCAGTTAATCGCCCTGTGGCATGCTGAGCTCGCAGGGGAGAAAGAGCGCGCGGATTACTGATTGTAGCCAAGGCGGGTGGAAAGGGTGTTGGCGGCATCCATAACCAGGGGAACCAGCTCTTCGCGGATGCGTTCATCCGTAAAGCGCATGGAAGGCCCGGAAAGGCTGATCGCCCCGACTATGCGCCGGGTGTAGTCGCGAATGGGAGCGGCTACACAGCGGACGCCGGTGTCCATCTCTTCGTTATCGATAGCGTAACCCTGCTCTGCCACCTGTTTTAGTTCTTCCTTGAGTTCCTCAAGGGAAGTGATGGTGGTATCCGTATATGCGGTGAAATTCTGGGGCAGGGAATTGTCGAGCTCCTCCTCCGACATGTACGCCAGATGTACCTTGCCCGAAGCGGTGCAGTACGCCGGCAGGCGTGAACCCACGCGTGAGACCACGCGTACCGTCATGTCTGTTTCCACCACGTCGAGGTAAACAACGTGATTCTCTTTGAATATCGCCACATATGCGGTTTCGTTGCACGCTTCAACCAGTTGTTCAAGGGCGAGCTTGGCCTGGCGCAGCAGTCCCATCTGATGGATGAATGTCTGCCCCAGCTCCAGCGACTTCAGACCGAGGCGGTAGTTTTCCGTCGCCTTGTTCTGCTCGATATAGCCGCGGGATTCAAGGGTGGCCAGAAGGCGAAACACGTTGTTTTTATGCAGTTTCAGCCGCTTGCTCAGCTCCGTCACCCCCAGTTCATCGACATCATCGTGGAACTGCTCGAGCAGATCCAGGGCGTGGGATACCGCCTGAATTATATACTCAGATTTTTGTTTTTTTGCGGGCATAGGGTTGTCCTCTTTTGAGACAGCGAAGTTTATGGGTGCCGCTTTTCCCCGGCTGAAAACAGCGGAAACGAATTCCTGTCCGGGCGGCACAGATTTACTGTGTATGAAATATATGCATGTAGATTCAATTCAAAGCGCTTGTGTATAAAACCAGCACCCGGTTGTCAAGAACTAGTGATAAAAATTGTGACATATGTGAAGAGCCGATATCTCTTCCACATGGTTTGTCCGTCACCTGTGCAGTATTGCAGTTCTGCTCTTCAATCCCTGAATATGCACGATGTCATCCGCGTGGGACATGCCCTGTTCCGGGGTTCGAAGCGAAACTTAGGAGAAAATATAGAATGACGTTTTAAAATTGTCAAGCTGATTAGCACAAAAATCGTATGCAATATATTTTTCGGAGCAAACCCTGTCTTTTGGCGGGAGAAAAAGGGGAGTCCGGTGTTATGGCGCAGGGTTTTTCAGTGGGGGTGAATTGCCTATTCCGGCGCTCAAATCAACCTGTGGCTTATGCGGATGCGGGCATACTGTGATACTGTTTTACTCCAGATATGATTATTGTGATTTTACAATCTCTCGGATAAGGCTGGTTGCATAACTGCCAGCGGGAAGGCTGAATTCAAGGTTCAGGCTGCTGTCTTCTGCACTGCAGGTGATGTTCGCTGCATTTACCCGCAGGGGGCGGCGTTCAGCACTGAGTTGCAGACCCTTGAGGGCTGTGTAGTGCGTGTCATCCATACGTTCTTTGTCGAGTAACGCCTCCTCCAGTATCCCGGCCTGGCCCCGCGCAAGCATGGCCTTTTTCCCCGGCATCAGGCCGGTCGGGCTTATTTCAAACGCATCCGCACGCGCCTGTTCAGCAGCAGGATCGTCTACGCGGAAACATGCGCCACTGGCATGAATGTAGGCGATGTCTCCGGGCCAGAGGATATCGAGAGAGTCGAGGCGCATCTGCACCTGACGGTCGAAGATTTCCGCTTGGTAGGCGCTCAGGTACAGACGCAGGATGTTTTTATTCATACTCAGAACCGCTTTTTTCGCGCTTGCCCCGCCCCGCAGAGCCTGAAGCAGGCGTCTTTCATCGCGCATGCGTCGGGGCATGGTGCTGATCGCCCGCTCCAGATCGTTTTCTTCAAACGCCTTTGCGGCCTCGCTCCAGTGGGGATTGGTTATGCTGTCCGGAGTTCCGATGATTTCCCGTACTGCGGTCTCGAAATCGGCACGCAGGATAGCGGCACCGATAACGGGGTTGTTGCCGCGTACGCCATAACGTTGTGTTCCGAAGAAGTTGGGCACCCCGGTGTGGCTGAGGACGTGGATAATATCCAGCGCTCGCTCATGGCTGCGCGGTTTCACTTCGCGGATACGCACCCTGAAGCGGTTCCCGCGCAGATGCCCGAGGCGCAGCTTGTTGGGATGCCTGCTGATAGAGAGAAGTTCAATGTCCGGACCTAAATCCAGGCTTTCTATAGCGGCTTCATCCACACCTGCCACAGAAAACCATTGGCGTGTGGTGGCGCGATGGTCCTTGAGGCCCGCATATCCGATGGCTGCAGGTTTTATCTTCAGACGTTGCGCCAGCTGTTCTGCTACGTGGAGGGTGCTGCAGTTGCGCTTTTCTATCCACATATACACATGTTCTCCCGCGCCGCTCGGGAGGTATGCGGGGATCTCCTCGACATAAAAATCTTCCGGCGCATGTTTTATACTTCCCCCCGTACCGGGAAACTCACGGGTCAGATATCCCTGCATGATTGCTCCTCGGATGTAGTTGAGTGCCGCAGCTGTGAATCCCGTTTCTGGCGGCAGCGGAAGCTGAGTTCGAGTTCCGGCATGCTGCTGCGCTCCAGAATTATATCCGGATTGCGCTGTCTGTGGAGATAGTGTATGGGCAGATTCTGCTCTTTAAAACGCCGCATATAGCGCGAGGTAGGGTAGCCTTCAAGTTCATAGGCGATGGGGGCTTCGCGGCGATTGATAAAATGGGGCATTTCTTCCAGCGTCATAGCGACCTCCACGGCATAGTCCTCCACATCGGTGGAAAAATACAACTCCCCGTCCGGTTCAAGAAAATGGGCCAGCTGGGTGAGAAAACGCCGGTTGACCAGGCGCCGGCGCCGATGACGCTTTTTGGGCCAGGGATCAGGGCAGTTGATATACACCGCACTCAGGAATTCGTCCTGCCCGAACAGGCTGAGGAGATAGCGTGCTTCAACCCGCGCGACCCTGACATTATCGAGCTCGAAGCGTTCCACGCGCCTGCAGGTTTTCAGGCAACCCTTGTTGTAGATATCGACGGCGATAAAGTTGATCTCGGGAAACTGCTGCGCCCGTTGGGCGATAAAATCTCCGGTACCGCAGCCGATCTCCAGAGCCAGAGGGCGCCGGTGTGTGAACAGAGAGGCGAAAGAACCAATTTGTGTCAGAGTAGAAGGGTCGAGAAATACCGGAGAGGTGATTTCAATAACACGCTGGGTCATGGTGGTTTGTTCCTGTCGTGGTCATGCAGGTCGTTGGAGTAGATGGTGTAAGGTTGCAGAAGCGGCCTGAAACTACCACAAGCCCGTGCCGAATTCAACGCGCCGGGATGTAGAGGGCTGCCGTCGGGGCTAGCGGGGATTTCAACTCCTGCGTAAGCCTGAAAATATGCTAGTATCCCATCCTGAATCTGTTACCCGTTGCCACAGGAGATAATCAGTATGCTCATAGTCATGGATCACAGTGCGACCGCGGATCAGATAGAGGCGGTCAATGACAGCGTTAAAGAGATGGGGCTCCGCCCCGAGCCCATCCCCGGAAGTCAGCGCACCGCGATCGGTGTGCTGGGGAACCAGGGTTATATCGATGACAGCACGATCCGGAATCTGCCCGGGGTGCGCGAGGTTATTCATGTAAGCAAGCCGTATAAGCTTGTCTCACGCGATTTCCACCCCGAGTCGAGCGTGGTCGAAGTGGCGGACGTGAAAATCGGCGCTGATTCCCCCCCTGTGGTGATGGCGGGTCCGTGCTCGGTGGAAAATGAAGCCCAAATGTTTGCAAGCGCAAGGGCGGTAAAACAGGCGGGAGCCCATATCCTGCGCGGGGGCGCGTTTAAACCGCGCACCGGCCCCCACTCATTCCAGGGACTTGGGGTGGAGGGGTTGAAGCTGTTGCGCTGTGCCGGGGATGAGATGGAGATGCCCGTGGTCACTGAAGTGATGCGCATCGGGCAACTCGACGATGTGTGCCGTTATGCGGATATTGTGCAGATCGGGGCGCGCAACATGCAGAACTTTGACTTGCTCAAAGAGGTGGGTAAGCTCGATGTCCCCGTACTCCTGAAACGCGGCATGAGCGCCACCATTGAGGAGTTTCTTGCCGCTGCGGAGTACATTGTTGCCGAGGGTAATGGCAGGGTTATTCTGTGTGAGCGCGGTATCCGCACCTTTGAAACCGCAACCCGCAACACCCTGGATCTTACCGTGGTGCCGCTGGTGCAGCAGATGAGCCATCTTCCCATTATTGTGGACCCCAGCCATGCCACGGGGCGGCGTCACCTGGTGCCGGTGATGGCAAAGGCGGCGATGGTTTGCGGCGCCAATGGACTGATGATCGAAGTGCACAACAATCCGGCGCAGGCTCTGTGTGACGGAGCCCAGAGTCTGGATGGAGATGAGTTTTCCTGCTTGATGGATGATCTTCGACATTTGCACAGTTGTTATAAACGTTAGAAATAGAGAGTAACTCTTCAGTAAGGCCTTGTGGCACCCATCCCAAGGGACACGACTGTTTGAGATCGGGGCCGTCCATGGCCGTTCGACTGTCGCCGTCCGTGGCGACAGACGCCCTTTCCATGGGTACCACAAGCCCCCACCGGAAGTGGTGGTGAATAGTTACAAAAAAGAAAGGACATGACAGCTTTGCACGAATTTATCGGATATGTGAACGGATTTGTCTGGGGTCCGGTGATGCTGGTTTTTCTGGTGGGAACCGGGGTTCTTCTGACCCTGCGCCTCGGCGGTATCCAGGTGCGCCGTCTGCCGCAGAGTCTGCGGCTGGTGTTAAGCGGGCGCAAGGGATCCGGCGCCGAAGGGGATATCTCATCCTTTCAGGCCCTGACCACGGCGCTGGCGGCCACCATCGGTACCGGCAATATCGCCGGAGTGGCAACCGCACTCTATCTGGGGGGTCCCGGCGCCATCTTCTGGATGTGGGTGTGTGCCGTCTTCGGGATGGCGACCAAATATGCCGAAGCAGTGCTCGCAGTGTATTTCCGTCATCACCTCCCCGATGGCACCATGCAGGGCGGTCCGATGCGCTACATCAGCGAAGGCTTAGGGCTGCCATGGCTCGGGATGCTGTTTGCGGTCATGGGGAGTATCGCCGCCTTCGGAATCGGGAGCATGGTGCAGTCCAACTCGGTTGCGGTTGCCCTGGATGCGACCTTTGCGATTCCACCCCTTGCTACCGGAATTTCTCTAGGATTGTTGTGTGCTCTGGTAATCCTCGGAGGGATCCGGCGCATCGGCCGGGTTACCGAAAAACTGGTACCTGTGATGGCTCTGGTTTATGTCGCTGCTGCCATTATTGCCCTCGTGCTCAATATTGAAGCGGTGCCCGGAGCCCTGCAGATGATTTTCACTCATGCCTTTACCCCGGCGGCCGGCAGTGGCGGCTTTGCGGGTGCCACTGTCGCGATGGCGATCCGTTTCGGGGTGGCGCGCGGGGTGTTCTCCAACGAGGCCGGACTCGGCAGCGCTCCCATCGCTCATGCCGCCGCGCGTACCGACAGCCCGGTACGTCAGGGCCTGGTGGCGATGACCGGGGTGTTTTTCGATACCATTATTGTGTGCAGTCTCACCGCGCTGGTCATCCTCACTTCCGGAGTCTGGGACAGTGGAGAGCGCTCCAGCGCCCTGACCGCAGCGGCGTTTGAAAGCGCCATCCCCGGATTCGGCGCGATATTCGTCACTATCGGGCTTGTGGTGTTTGCGTATTCCACCATGCTCGGCTGGGCCTATTACGGTGAGCAGTGTATTGAGTATGTGTTCGGATTAAAGGCACGTACCCCTTACCGCTGCCTGTTCTGTCTCGTTATTACGTGGGGGGCGCTGCAGAAGATCGGTTTCGTATGGGATATCTCCGACACCATGAACGGAGCCATGGCGATCCCCAACCTCATCGGCCTGGTGGGATTGTCCGGGCTGGTGGTGCGCCTTACCCGGCGTCACTTTCATGAAGCAGAGTTACGTCTGTGACCGGGGCTGCTGCTGAATCCGACATGGAAACGCGCGTTGCAGAACAGATGGTGGCCGAAGTTGCGGTTTTTGCTCCTCTGCCACAGCCTTTAAGCTATGCGGTCCCGGCAGAGCTTGTGACGGCGCTCCATCCCGGGATGCGGGTTCAGGTGCCGTTGGGCCGTCGAAGCGTTATCGGGGTCGTGCTCGCGCTTCATCCCCCGCAAGAGCAGGAGTGGAAGCTTAAGCCGGTACTCGCATGCCTGGATCAGGATGTTGCGGCGCTGGATTCAGACAGTGTTGCGTTTCTGCGGCGGGTGAGCGCGTACTATGTCCATCCCCTCGGGCTCACCCTCAAGACCGCGCTCCCTGCCGGGCTTACCCGGCAGAAACCACCCGCGCATAAGCAGGAGATATCCTATCGTCTGCACAATGCAGAAGCAAAGGTGCGCGGAAGTAAGCAACAGGCCCTCCTGGAATTTATCCGCACCCGGGGTGAGGCGCCCTTGGAGGATATTCGGGTACATTTTCCCCAGCCCCACGCAGCGCTGAAGCGTCTGGAGGAAAAGGGTCTGGTGCAGCGCCGGGAGAGTAGCACCAGGCGTGATCCGTTTTCGGGGCTGGAGGCGATGCCGGATGAGGCGCCACCGCTCGCCGCAGAGCAGCGCAGTGCAGTAGATGCCATTTGTGCCTGTAGTGGAGTCGAGGCAGAGTTCGCTCCTTTTCTGCTTCACGGCGTGACCGGCAGCGGTAAAACCGAGGTATATCTCCACGCCATTGCTCATGTAGTGCAGAATATGAAGCAGCAGGCTCTGGTGCTGGTACCGGAAATATCCCTGACCCCGCAGCTGGTCAAGCGCTTTCGCGCCCGTTTTGAACATCAGCAGGTGCGCATCGGTATCCTTCACTCCGGTATGGGGGTCGCCGAACGCCACGATATCTGGCGTGAAATCAACCACAACCGCATTGATATTGTGATCGGAGCGCGCTCTGCGGTGTTTGCCCCTCTGCAACGTCTCGGGATTATTGTGGTGGATGAAGAGCACGATGAAAGCTACAAACAGGGGGAAGGGCTGCGCTATCATGCCCGCGACCTTGCTCTGCTGCGCGCCCAGATGCTGCAGATACCGGTGGTGCTGGGGAGTGCAACCCCGGCTCTCACCAGCTTTGCCCGCGCCAATGCCGGACACATGACCCTTTTGAACCTCACCCATCGTGCCCTCGAGCGCCCCATGCCCGAGGTCAGGATTGTGGATCTGAGCGAAATAAAGCAGCCCTGTGTTCTGGGGGATGATATGCTTGAAGCTCTGGAGCAGACCCTGGAAGCAGGGGAACAGGCGCTGCTGCTTCTGAATCGGCGCGGGTACTCCCCCTATCTGATCTGCCGCGACTGCGGTGCGACCTTCCGTTGCCCCAACTGTGACATAACCCTCACATGGTATCGCAGCCAGACCCAGCTCAAGTGCAATTACTGTGACTACACGCAAACTCCCGCTGATGCCTGTCCTGCCTGTGGAGGCGCAACCATTGAACCGCGCGGAGTGGGGACGGAACAGCTCGAACAAATTCTTCATGAGCACTTTCCCGCGGCGCGCATCGCGCGTATGGATCGGGATTCTACGCGCACCAAGGGTTCTCAGCAACGCCTGGTGGATCAGATGGAAGCGCAGAGTGTGGATATCCTGGTGGGGACCCAGATGGTGGCCAAAGGGCATGATTTCTCTGCGGTTACCCTGGTGGGGGTGGTGGATGCCGACGCCGCCCTGAATTTCCCCGATTTCAGAGCGGCGGAGCGCTGTTTTTACCTTCTGGCGCAGGTGGCCGGGCGTGCCGGGCGCGGCTCCATGCCCGGACGCGTACTGGTGCAGACCCGCACTCCGGATAATCCGGTGCTTGAGTGTGCATTGAAACATGACTATCATGCGTTCTGTCGTCAGGAGCTCCCCATGCGTGAACTTCTGGGGTACCCTCCGTACGGCTATCTGGTGAATCTCGTGTGTTCCGGCCTCAATCGTACCGAGGTTGAGGAGGGGGCGCAGCGTCTGAGCCAACGGCTGCAGACATTCAGCAAAGTAGAAATCCTCGGCCCCGCACCCTGTCCCCTGTTTCGTCTACGCAATCGATTCCGGGTTCAGATTCTTCTCAAAGCCGCGCGCCGTCCCCCTCTGCGCCGCATTCTGGAACAGATTCCCGCGCTGCGTGCTCTTCTGCCGCAGCGGGTGGGGTTGACTGTGGATGTGGATCCACTGGATATGATGTAATGGAGCAGAAAATCAGGACTAAAACCATGAATAAAGAGTGTGGATATAAATTTTTTCCATCCATTCAGACCTGTCTGGGCACATTGCTGGCTCTGGGGGTAATGTTGATGAGTGGATGTGCCCCGCCTCCGCCCCCTGAAGTGATAGAGGATGCGCCGCCGGCGGTGAAAAGCTCCTGGGATCAGATCCCCGGATGGGAGAACGATGACCTGGCCGAAGCTTTGCTGGCCTTTCAGCGCAGTTGTTCGGCTCTGAAATACCGGGATGGGTGGAAAGATGTGTGTGTGCGTGCAGTAGCGGCGGGGAATGAGCCTGACTCCATCCGGCGTTTTTTTGAGAACAATTTCATTCCCTGGCAGTTGCAGAATCGCGATGGAAGTAGTGCAGGAACCATTACCGGGTACTATGTCCCGGATATCGACGCGCGTCGAGCCCCGGATGCTGCCTACAGGTATCCCATCTTTTCCCGCCCGGATGACATGCTGACAATCGATCTTTCCTCCGTATATCCTGAACTCGGGAAATACCGCCTGCGTGGACGTGTGGAGGGTGGGCGCGTGGTTCCCTACTGGGATCGTGCCGCTATTGAAGCTGATCCGGAGCGTATCGACGCCGATCCGCTTTTCTGGGTGCGCGATCCGGTGGAATTGTTCTTTCTTCACATCCAGGGTTCCGGGCGCGTCAATCTCGCCGACGGCAGCCGGGTGATGATCAACTATGCGGATCAGAACGGACACCCGTACCGTTCCATCGGTAAACTCCTGCTTGAGCGCAACGAGATGAGCCGCGCGCAGATGTCGATGCAGAACATTGCGCGTTGGGGGGAGGATAATCCGGATAAAATTGATGAACTCCTCAATGAAAATCCCAGCTATGTGTTTTTCACTCCACAGCCCCTCGCCGGTTCCACCCCTCCTGGAGCCCAGGGCGTGCCCCTGACCTCGAGGCGTAGTCTTGCGGTGGATCGCAGCTATGTTCCCCTTGGCGCGCCGGTGTTTATCGACACCCGCTGGCCGCGTGAGGACAAACCCCTGCAGCGCCTCATGGTGGCACAGGATACCGGCGGTGCCATTAAAGGACGGGTGCGGGCGGATTTCTTCTGGGGCGTTGGCGATGAGGCCGGCTGGCATGCCGGCGCCATGAAGTATCCGGGGCAGATGTGGATGCTTCTGCCTGAGGGGGTGAGACCGGATGATATTTGATTTTGAATGTTGGATAATTCTCCCAATCGCAGTCTTTGCTTTTTCGCCCGGAAGGGGAGCATCCAGTTATGTCAGATGAAGATTCCAGAAAAGCGCCGGTGTTTGACCAGGCTTCAGTGGAGAAGCGTTTGCTCCATGATAAAGAACTGGTGCATATGGTGCTGCACGCGTTTATTCAGGACTTGCCTCCTCAGATAGCCCGTCTTAACGAGCTGTGTACGGGAGACGATATGCACGCCGCCGAGCGCCAGGCTCACAGCATCAAGGGGGCGTGTGCCAATGTCGGGGCCGTGCAGATGTGTGCACTGGCGCAGGAGGCCGAAGCTGCTGCCCGCCAGGCTGCTTCCGCACGCCTTGTGCAGCTCGCAGCTGAGCTTGAAGCAACTCAATCCATGCTGTATGCGGCCCTGCGGAATTATCTTGCCGATACAGGGTGAATGCGAATAAAGCCCTGGATTTTCAATGATATATCCATTATACCATTACAAAAATCCAGGTGACTGTTTAGAGGTAGCGGTGGTGAATAGTTACAATTCCAGATAATATCGGGGGAAAAACATATGCGCATACTGATAGCTGAAGATGAATTGACCAGCAGGCTGATCTTGCAGAAGATTCTGCAGGACTTTGGTTCCACCAGCACCGTTGTGAATGGCGAGGAGGCAGTGATTGCGGCGCGGCTGGCATTTGAAGAGGGCGCGCCCTACGATCTGATCTGTCTTGATGTGATGATGCCCGAGCTCGACGGCCTGGAAGCGCTGCGGCGTATCCGCGCCCTGGAAGAGGAGCGTGGCATCACTTCGAGCCGCGGGGCGAAGGTGGTAATGGTGAGCGCGCTGGATGACCCTAAAAACATAGTTGCGGCGTTCAAGGGTCTGTGTGACGCCTACGTGATAAAACCGGTGGACAGAGCGGAGATGCTCAAGAAGCTTCAGGAGATCGGCTGCCGTCCGACGCGCCAGCAGAGGTAGAGATGTAGGGGCGCACGGATGTGCGCCCCATGTATAAACGTAGTAGCAGAAGATGTCTTTTACAGATCCGCGATCTTGAGGACAATCTTGCCGAAGTGCTTGTCCTCTTCCATCATCTGATGTGCCTCCACAACCTCATCAATGCTGAACTCGCGCTCAATAATGGGCACAATGGTGCGGTCCGCAAACTTGGGCAGAGCGCGGCGGGTGAATTCGGCGATAATCTCACCTTTTTCCTCCACCGGGCGTGAACGCAGGACCGAACCGATAATCTGCTGGCGTTTAACCATCATCAGAGCCAGGTTCAGTTCTGCCTTGATCCCGCTTATGATGCCGATAATGATGAGCTTACCCTTGTATCCCAGGGATTTCATGTTCGGCCCCAGGTACTTGGCTCCAACATGATCCAGAATGACATCCACTCCTTTTTTGCCGGTAAACTCCTTGACCACATCGGTGAAATCCGGGGTCTGGGTGTAGTCGATCACCAGATCGACACCGAGTTTTTTAACCCGCTCCAGTTTTTCCGGGCTTGCGGTGACAATCAGCTTGGCGTTAGGAGTGAGCGCCTTGGCAAGCTGGATGGCTGCGGTGTTGACTCCGCCGCCACCGCCGTGGAGGATTGCGGTCTGGCCATCCTGAAGCTCTCCGAGCATGAACACATTCAGAAATGCGGTGATATAGCTTTCGCATACACACGCCGCTTCGGAAAAGCTCATGCTTTCGGGTATCGGCATTACGTGATTGGCATACGCCACGGCGTATTCGGCGTATCCGCCGCCCCCGACCAGAGCCATAACCCGGTCTCCGGGCTTCCAATCGGTCACGTCTGGACCAACCTCATCAATTACCCCGGCAACTTCAAGCCCGAGGATTTCCGAATCTCCCGGCGGCGGGGGATAGTTGCCCGCGCGCTGGACCAGATCCGGGCGGTTGATGCTGGTTGCGCCTACCTTTATCAGGACTTCGTTGGCTTTAGGGGAGGGCTTGTCAATTTCACCCACCGAGAGCACTTCCGTGCCGCCGAATCCATCCATTAATACGGCTTTCATGTAATAAACCTCCTGTAGTTGAATGCATCAAAGGTGACAGCTGTGTAAAATTACATCAGCCTGTTACGCAAATAGTTGCAGAAATAGAACGCCGTGTCAATCTGTGCTTATGCAGCCGCTTTTGCGTCTTCAGGCACTAAAGCGGTAACCCCGACCGCGTACAGTGACAAAATGGCGCGGTTTAGCCGGATCGGGTTCAAAATATTTGCGCAGACGTACAATAAAGTTGTCGAGGGTGCGGGTTTCGGTATTGGGGGCCATTCCCCATACCGCTTTTAAGAGAAAAGCGCGCGAGAGCACCTCCCCTTCATGCTCGATGAACAGGCGCAGCATGCGCAGTTCGAGTTCGGTAAGAATAAAAGAGGTGGAGGAATCGCTGGTTTCCCCGTTGGCGAGGTTGATGCGCCATTGATCGAGCCTGAATATCTCCGGTGCCGGCCTGGTGCGATACCACTCGGCGCGCCGCAGCATTCCGCTTACGCGTAACAGCAGTTCCGAAAGATTGAAGGGTTTGGTCAGGTAGTCGTCCGCGCCACTGTTGAGCCCGGCTATCTTGTCCTGGTCGCGCCCCATGGCGGTAAGCATGAGGACAGGGAGTTGCCGATCCAGGGCGCGGATCTGCTCACACACCTCGAGGCCGTCCGTCGAGTCAGGCAGCATCCGATCCAGAATGACCAGATCAAAATGGTGCGCCTGCAGTTGTTCCAGCCCCTCCCTGGCGCTTTCCACATGCACGGTTTCGTAGTTTTCCCGCTCCAGATTGAACAGAATACCTTTGGCGATATGGGTTTCGTCTTCAACCAGAAGAATGCGTTTTTTTGCCATTGGTTTTTACCCGTCTTCCATGTTTTCAAGGAGGGGGAGTCTGATGGTAACGCAGCAGCCGCGATCGCGTCCGGCGCTGTCGAGATGAACCTGCCCCTTGTGGCGCTTTACCAGGGCTTTGACGATAAAGAGTCCCAGGCCGGTCCCCTTGACGTTGTATTCTCCCTGGGTGCGGCGGTAGAACATGCGGAAAACCCGGCGCTGCTCCTCTGCCGGGATGCCCCGTCCCTGGTCGCGCACCTGCAGAACGGCGAAATTTCCTTCAACGTGCAGGCTAACATGGATCTGTGCCGGCGGGTTGGAGTATTTGAGCGAATTCTCCAGCAGATTGCGGAGCACAATGCTGAATGTTTCGGGGTCAAGGCGCACATGGATATCGCTATCAATACTGGAACTCAGCTCCAGTTCCTCCTGCTGCTGCCTGCGCCACTGCTCGATGTAGTCGGCAACAAATTCTGTCAGATTGCACGGACGCAGAGCCAGGCGCCATTTGCTCTGCTCCAGACGGTTGGCGGTAAGCATCTTGGAAATAAGTTCATCCAGGCGCCGGGTATCACTGATCATGGTGGAGACAAATTCATCGAGTTGGGCGTCGGAAGGATGGTGGCGCTGGATGGTCTCCAGATGGAGTTGCAGGGATGCCACCGGGGATTTTAATTCATGAGTAACCTGGGAGATAAAATAACGCTGCTCGCGATTCAGGGCGAGTTGACGTCTCCAGTACAGAAAGATTACATATACTCCGCCCAGAATAACCAGCAGGAGCAAAAGCCCTTCAAACAGAATGATCCAGTCGATTCCCGGGTTGAGCAGTTCCGGGCCGTATTCCTCCGTCGCAGTGCGGAACTTGTGATGACTGCCGAGAAACCAGTAGATCCAGAAGATTACCACTGCAATCCAACAGCACTGGATGGCAATGAAAGCAAGCAGAGGGTTCAGGGCAGGTTTTTGCAGTTTCATAGCTGGCTATCGCTCCTGATCTGATTTTAAGGGTTAATTTGAGCCTAAGGCTGGCATCATCTTTTACATAACTATTACATCACGGCATTTACTGATCTGCTAATATTCAATTCAAAGAAAACCCGGAAACATCGATACAAGTATATAAAATGCCTCAGGAGGTATGAAGTTATGATGCCATTGACCATAGGAAAATACCAGATCCCCTTTCCCATTATCCAGGGAGGGATGGGAGTACGTGTCTCCGCTGCAAATCTCGCCGGGAATGTGGCGCTCTGCGGCGGTGTAGGGCTGGTCGCAACAGCGGGACTGGCGCTCAACAGTGAACACTACACGGGAAAAAACTTCTTCAAAGCGGATACCGAAGCACTGAAGGATGAACTGCGCAAGGCGTATGAAATCGCTCCGGATGGAATTATCGGTACCAACTGCATGGTGGCGGTGAGCAATTACGAGGATATCGTACGTGCCAGCTGCGAAGGGGGCGCGAAGATCATTGTCTCCGGTGCCGGGCTGCCTTTGAACCTGCCTCAGCTTACCGCGGATTACCCGGATGTGGCGCTGGTGCCCATCGTCTCTTCGCGCAAAGCCGCCGAGTTGATTGCGCGTAAGTGGCAGAAAAATTTTCAGCGTCTTCCCGATGCGGTTGTGGTTGAAGACCCCGATACCGCCGGTGGGCATCTGGGGGAAAAACTTGAAAATATCGGTACCGGTGAGTACGACCAGTACGCTACCGTGCGTGCGGTAAAGGCGTATTTTACCGAAACCTGGGGGGTGGATGTCCCGGTTATTGCCGCTGGGGGGATCTGGGACCGCGAAGATGTCGAGTATGCTCTCTCCCATGGTGCTGATGGCGTCCAGATGGCGAGCCGTTTTGTGTGCACCCGGGAGTGCGATGCCGATCCGGCATTCAAACAGGCGTACCTCGACTGCCGCAAAGAGGATATCGGTCTGATTATGAGTCCTGCCGGCCTGCCGGGGCGTGCCCTGAAGGCCAACATCGATCAGGTACGCGCCCATGATGTGGACAAAGGGATTCGCTGTCCCTCCGGATGTCTGAAGAAATGTGCCTACCGCGATACCGGCGAGCGTTTCTGCATTGTGCATGCCCTGGATCGGGCCCAGAAAGGCGACCGGGACTCAGGTCTGATCTTCTGTGGGACCAACGCGTGGAAGGCGGATCGGATCGAAACCGTGGCCGAGATATTCGACGAGCTCTTTGGCGAGATGAAGTACCAGCAGGTCAGCGGAAAGTGAGATCTTGAATAAGCGGGCGGCGGGTCCTCCACCCGAAAGAAACATCACCCTGATCGGCATGCCCGGGGCGGGCAAGAGCACGGTGGGGGTGGTGCTGGCGAAGAAACTTTCCCTGGCGTTTGTGGATACGGATATCCTGATTCAGGCGCGCCAGGGACGCTCGCTGCAACAGATTCTGGATGCCGACGGCTACAAGGTGCTGCGCCATCTCGAAGAACATGAGATTCTCCACCTCCAGGCCGAAAACAGTGTTATCGCCACCGGGGGGAGTGCTGTCTACAGTGTCCGCGCCATGGAGCACTTGCGGCGCATCTCCACCATAGTGTTTCTCGATCTCCCCTATGAAGATATCTGCCGCCGCATTCACGATTTCGACACCCGCGGCATCGCCTGCGCCCCGGAGCAGAGTTTTGCGGAGCTCTATGCGGAGCGAGTACGCCTCTACCGCATCTATGCAGACGTGACCGTCTGTGCCCCTGAAGCCACCCAGGATGAGGTGGCGGATCTGATCATTACCCGCCTGAAGGAAATCCACACGTCGGGATATGGATTCCTCTCGAGATAATTGGATCCATTCGCTTCATCACCTGGATAACCCCTGTTTGACATAATCAAATATAATCACTATGATTGAAGTAGTATCATTCTGATTTGCGGAAGTAGCCTTTTAGGAGAAAAACAATGGCACACGTAAAGACCAGAGTTCTGACGGCACATGTTCCATTGCAAATGGCGGAGAAAGTAGACCAGATGGCCAAACGGCTGGAACGTTCCCGTGGCTGGATTATGAAACAGGCGCTATCGGCCTGGATTGACCAGGAAGAGGAACGCAGACGTTTAACGGAGGAGGCTTTGTCCGATGTGGATGCTGGGCGTGTTATTGACCACCAGGCCGTTCAGGCCTGGGCTGACAGCCTGAATTCTGACAATCCCATGGATGTGCCAGGCTAATGGAATTGAAATGGACCAGTAAGGCGCTGTCCGACCTTGCGCGTCTACATGAGTTTCTGGCTCCAGTGGATAAGCACGCGGCGGCGCGCACTGTCCAGACGCTGACCACTGCCCCGGCCAAGTTACGCACGAATCCGCGGATTGGTGAAATAATCGAAGAATTTGATCCGCGTGAGGTGCGGCGCATTCTTGTAGGTCAATACGAAATGCGCTACGAGATTCAGCAGTCGATAATCTATGTTCTCAGGCTATGGCACACGCGTGAGCAACGGTAATGCTTTCGTAGGAACTATTATCAAAGTTCGAGAACCTGGAACCTGCCCCCGGAAGGAAGGATGAGAGGACTTTCAAGTCTTGTCCCCCCTCACCCTCCCCCTTGGGTAAAATGGTTTTCAGAACTTCAGATCCTAACCCTGCTCTGCGTCGCGCTCCGCATGAATCCGGGCCAGAATCTGCGCCCCGCCCTGATCCAGGGTCATCTGGGCGAGTTTATGTCCCATCTGCGCTGCCTCTTCTTTGGGGCCGCTCAATTCGTTGAAGATCTTCTGTTTCCCGTCCAGGCTGATAATCCCGCCGTGGACCCTGAGGTCTCCGGAATCGGTGTAGTTGGCGGTGCAGAATGCAGGGATGCTGCATCCCCCTTTAAGGGTCTTCAGAAATGCGCGTTCCGCATTGAGGCGGTATTCCGTTGCCGGATGGTTGACTGTTGCGCGGATCTGTTCGCGTTTCTGCGCATCGAGGCTGGTGCACACTTCAATCGCGACACTTCCCTGACCCACTGGCGGGATAAACTGCTCTTCGGGCAGCACTTCCGCAATAAGATCATCATAGCCCATGCGGTGTACTCCGGCATACGCGAGCAGAATCGCATCGCAGTCACCGTCATCCATCTTGCGGATCCGGGTCTGGAGATTGCCGCGCATCTCCACCACCTTGATGTGGGGATAGTAGGCTTTGAGCATCGCGCGCCGCCTTACCGAGGATGAGCCCACGGTGATGCTGCGGCTGCTGTCGCCAAGGCGCAGGGTTTTGTCCCGGCTCACCACCACATCGTTGATCTGCTCGCGTTCGGTGAAGGCGATGAGCTCAAATTCCTGCGGCAGCTCGGACTGCATATCCTTGGCGCTGTGGACCGCAATGTCGATGGCGCCATTGCGCAGCTGCTCCTCTATCTCTTCAGTAAACACCCCTTTGCTGCCGATTTTGGCAATGGAGACATCGAGGATTTTATCGCCCTTGGTTTCAATCTCTACAATTTCGGTATCGAGACCGTCTTTTTCAAGCAACTCCTGGACGTAATACGCCTGCCAGAGTGCGAGTTTGCTCCGTCTGGTTCCGATTCTTATACAGGTACTCATGCAAGGGCTCCTTCTGTGCTCGTTTTTTCGGGGTTTGTGATATGTGAACAGGATTCATACCGGTAAACGTGTTCGTGGGCGTCTCCTTTTTAAGTTGCGGTATTCTTTCAGGGAAGTGGATAAGTGTCAAGGTGGCTTGCATACAATCTTTCCATACCATGTGTAGCGCATTTATAGCTATCCATCATCACTGCCGCTGGATGCCACAAGTCATTGCTGAAGAGTTATGCACATTTTTATATCCTCGGTAGATGTCTTTAATGCAAAGATGTTATATAAAGATAATTCTTTGAGTCCCAGG
>JBNGCY010000011.1:0-16507 GCA_049975505.1 Desulfuromonadaceae bacterium
GGCCGTGGTTTGAACGGAGCAGATCAACCCCGGCAACATTCAGGCCCATTATTTTTGCCGCACGCGCCGCAGTAGAGCGTTCTTCAGGAGTCAGTTTCACCAGACTCGCGCTTCCGCCCCGATGCAGATTAGAGCGAAATTCCCCTTCTTTGCTCTGGCGTTTCATAGCGGCGACAACCTTATCTCCAATGACAAAACAGCGGATATCCGCACCTTTGGCTTCGCGGATAAACTCCTGCACCAGAATCTGCTCTTTCAGACCGCGGAAAGCCTCAATGACACTCTCCGCCGCCTGAGCGGTTTCCGCCAGGACTACTCCTATCCCCTGGGTGCCTTCGAGGAGTTTAACCACCAGAGGCGCCCCGCCTACCAACTCAATCAGATCCTGGGTGTGCTGGGTAGAGTGGGCAAACCCGGTTACCGGCAGACCGATCCCCCGGCGTGCGAGAAGCTGCAGGCTACGGAGTTTATCGCGCGAGCGACTGATAGCGACAGATTCATTGACGCTATATACTCCCATCATTTCAAATTGACGCACAACTGCGGTGCCGTAAAAAGTGATGGAAGCACCAATACGGGGAATGATGGCGTCAAACCCCTCCAGTTCACGTCCGCGATAGTGTATCGTAGGGCGCTGGGTTGCGATAGTCATATAGCACCGCAGGGGATCGATCACGTGCATCTCGTGACCCAGCTCTTCTCCGGCCTCCACAAGTCTGCGGGTCGAATACAGGCTGGCGTTACGTGACAGGATTGCTATCTTCATGGGAAAACCTCCCTGTAGGTATAAATTGATGCCGATGTTTTGCGTTATTGTCCGTATTATGCTTCTACTTCATCTGTGACGGTGAAAAGTCAGAAGCAACATGTTGTGCTAAATGGATATGCTCAAGTACGGCGTGGTTCTTTCCCTGCAGATAGGAACGTCCGGGGATTACCGCGGTTCCGCGTAACGCAGTCCTTCCGAGCAGCATCCTGAACTTCATGTTATCCCGGTTGGTCAGAGTCATTTCCGCTGTCCACTCCATGGTGCCGAGGCACACTCTGGTTTCCACCACGTAACGCATTTCACGGTGCCCGCCCGAATCAGTCACCTGACGGATATCCTTTACCGGCAGGGTACAGATAACTTCAACATCTGTGTTTCGCTGCAGGGGGTGCATCCCAAAGCGTACCATCTGCTGCCCGGATGTGGAGCTGAAAGGCTCAATAAAAAAGGCGTGCAGCGCCGAGGTGCGCGCTCCGGTGTCGACCTTGGCTTTGATCCGCTCTATTCCGAGCTCGGGGAGACCTGCCCATTCACGCCACCCCAGACAGATCAGGCCGTTGCGGGTAGATTCTTCCCCCGGTTTATTATCAGAAAATTTCATAATATATACTGGTTCACCTTGTTCTGCTGGATTAATCAGAGCAGCAAAAATGAATACCGGACAAAAAAATCCGTGCTACGTGCTTTTCTTCGGATGCACATAGCACGGATTTTCCGTTTTTCACATCCCCGGCCTGACAGATTCAGGCGAACATGCCAACATAAGTCTCCCCATCAGGCGCCAGGAATGAATTTATCCGATACGTTACTTCCAATCTACTCTGGAATGACCGGGATTTTTGTGGTTTCGCCCCGATGATTGCGCAGGGTATACTCCTCTTCGCCGCGTTCGACAATATAATAATCCGGCATCAGAGGAATTTTCCCGATATTGGTGGCGAGGACATACATGGGCTGCGCCAGCCCGGTGGTGTGTCCACGCAGGGCATCACGGATCAGCTCGGCTCCCTTTTCAATCGGGGTACGGAAGTGGTCAATCCCCGGCGCGGCTTCACAGTAAAACACATAGTACGGGCGAATGCGGATACGCAGCAGTTTCTGATGCAGCTCTCTGAATACGGGCACCGTATCGTTGATCCCTTTGAGCAGCACCGCCTGGTTTCCAACGTTTACTCCGCACTGCATCAGATCGTATACCGCTCTGGCGGTTTCTTCTGTGATCTCTTTGGGATGATTGCACTGGGTATTGAGCCAGATAGGTACCTTGTGGAAGCCGCCCAGCACCTTTTTCAATCCCGCGTCGATGCGCTGTGGCAACACAATCGGCGTACGCGAGCCGAAGCGGATCATCTCGATATGCGGCATTTCTCGCAGTTTACGTATAAGGTACTCAATCTTATCGTCATCCAGCAGGAACGGATCTCCCCCGGTTATAAGAACATCGCGCACTTCAGGATGCTCGGAGATCCACTTGAGGCCGTCATCCACGTTGAAATCAAGCTTCATGCTCCGATCTACGACGAGTTCCTTGCGAAAACAGTGGCGGCAGTAGATGCCACACCCCTGGGTAACAGTGAAAGCGACTCGATCCTTGTACTGACGCGCGATGCTGTCAGGGCGGACCTCTTCAGTGGCACGGTTCTCCTTCCATACCAGATAGTCTTCCATGCCGTATTTATTCTGTTTTTCCAGACTGGACGGGATAACTTGTTTGCGGATCGGACATTCGGGATCATCCGGATCCATCAGAGAAGCAAAGTACGGGGTGGTTCCCCATACGGTCTTATTGTTCTCCAGCATTTCACGTTCGCTGTCGGTAAGGTTTACGTACTTTTCCAGACGTTCGATGGTATTGACAAACGATTTCAGCTGCTCGCGCCATTCCATAGCCATAGATGAGCTCTCCTCTTTTTATTTTCATTATCAGATTGCCTAACCATCGCATAAAATGGAGAAAAAGTAAAATCAGGCCCTGCTGAACCAGTTTAACCAGAGCGCTTATGCTCAAGGATACCGTGTTGTGCTCCATATCATTGGGGTAAACAACCACCTTACGTTGCACTTTACCGCTCAACGCCGGACAGCAGCTATAACAACAATTATTCAGTGAAGGGGAACTTCAACCCGAACACGGGTAAGATGGGAACCAGAAGCCGGACATGGACAGACAAATCACCCACGTACAATCAAAATCACTACGGCACCAGGGGTACATACGATTATTGACCGCCGACTATTTTTGACCTCACACAAAACCTCACATAAAAAATAGCCCTTAACTGCACATAAGCTGCTAAGGGCTTGATTTTTATGGCGGTCCCGGCAGGATTCGAACCTGCGGCCTATCGCTTAGGAGGCGATTGCTCTATCCTGCTGAGCTACGGGACCGAACCCGTGGGGTTATAACGTATCCACTCTGGTGCGGGCAAGTATTTTTTAAAAATGCAGCAGACTGTACACTTCCACGCCAGGCAATCTGTCCCGCCCGTGGAGAAAATCGAGTTCTGCAAGGAAGGCGCATTCTACGATGTCGGCATCGAGTTGGCGTACCAGATCCACGGTTGCGGCTATGGTGCCGCCGGTGGCTAACAGATCGTCCGCAATAATGACCCGTTCTCCGGGTTTAAACGCGTCGGCGTGAATTTCCAGGGTGTCGGTGCCGTATTCAAGATCATAGGTTTTCTTGATGGTTTTGTGGGGCAGTTTGCCCGGTTTACGTACCAGGGAAATCCCGGTGCCGAGTTTATACGCCAGGGCAGAGCCGAGGATGAAACCGCGTGCCTCGACCCCGACAATCTTGTCGATGTGCTGCCCCAGATAGCGATGCGCAAGCAGATCGATGGCACGATGAAAATGACGTCCGTCTTCGAGCAGAGTGGTGATATCCTTGAAGACTATCCCCTTTTTAGGGAAATCAAGAATATCGCGGATACTGTTTTTAAGTTCTTCCACGTTTAGGTTCTCCTGTACATTTATGTATGGGCGGTTTACTCAGAACTGAGTTCTTCCTGCATTATTTTACGCAGTTTTTCCAGACTTTTAGATTCTATCTGGCGGATTCTCTCGCGGGTGACACCATAGCGTTTCCCTATGGTATCCAGGGTCTCAGGCTCGTAGTCGTTGAGACCGAAGCGGTATTGGAGAATCTCTGCTTCATTTTGTTTAAGGGTCTTGAGCCACTTTTGCACATACTCGTATTTATCTGTATTTTCGAGCAACTCAGCCGGATTGAGTGCCTGAGAGTCTTCGAAGGTATCGATCAGGGCATAGTTATTGTTTTCACCCAATGGGTGCTCAATGGAGTATGTTTTGCGTATCAGCTGCTGCAGGCGTTCAACCTCATCCACAGAACTGCCCATGGCATCGGCTATCTCCACAGCGTTCGGTTCATCGCTTTTGCTGTTGAGAATCTCCTTGGTCACTTTAAACATCTTGTTTACCTGTTCAGCCACATGAACCGGCAGGCGGATAGTGCGACTCTGGTTCACCAGGGCCCGCTCAATCGACTGCCGTATCCACCAGGTGGCGTAGGTGGAAAAACGGCAGCCTTTATCCACCCGAAAACGCTCCACGGCTTTTATCAGCCCCATATTTCCTTCCTCGATGAGATCAAGAAAAGGCAGGCCCCGGTTCATGTAGCGTTTGGCTATTTTAACCACCAGGCGCAGATTTGATTCAATCATGCGGGCGCGTGCCTGCCCGTCTCCCTGCGCAATTCGTGCAGCCAGGTATCGCTCCTCTTCTGCATTTAAGAGTTTGGATTTCTGGATATCGCGCAGATAACACTTGATAGCGTCATCTCCTCCGGATTCGGTCTCCTGCGTACTGCTCCGGACTTTAGATGTTTCCGGAAAAATCTCTTTATCCACGTGTAAAACTCCCCTGGCTCTTTTACAGCCCTAATTTTTCCAGTCGATATCGCATAGATCTGAAACTCAGGCCCAATAACCGTGCAGCCCGTTTCTTGATGCCGTTGCTGCGTTCCAGCGCCTGAGTCAACAACTGCCTTTCTGTGTCGCGTAAATATTCTTCGAGATCCAGTCCCTCGTCAGGCAGATAAATTTCGTGCCCGGAACTCTTTTGTTCATGCTTAAGAGCATCAGGAAGTGAAGCATATTCGAGAGTATCGTTTTCGCTTAAAATGATGCTGCGTTCAAGAACATTTTCCAGTTCGCGCACATTGCCGGGCCATGAATAGTCGAGCAGGACACGCATCATGGGGGGAGATATCCTCAGATCGCGGTGGGGAGCAAGCATCCGGCACAGGGAATCTGCCAGCAACGGTATATCCTCACGGCGTTCCCGCAGCGGAGGCAGTTGAAGATGCACAACATTGAGGCGGTAGAAAAGATCCTGCCTGAATTTACCCTCTCTGGTTAAGGCTTCCAGATCCCGGTTTGTGGCTGCCAGAACCCGGACATCGACCTGATGACTTTTACTCCCGCCTACCGGGCGGATCTCTTTTTCCTGCAGCACACGCAACAGTTTTACCTGCATAGCCAATGGCAACTCAGCTATTTCATCCAGAAACAGCGTACCCTCATGGGCAAGATCAAACAACCCCTGTTTACGCTGGTCGGCTCCGGTGAAGGCTCCCTTTTCATGCCCGAACAATTCGTTTTCCAGCAGATTTTCCGGGATCGCTCCGCAATTCAAGGGGATAAATGAATTCCGGGCACGCGAACTGTTGTGATGAATCGCTTTGGCCACAAGCTCTTTGCCGGTACCGGATTCACCGCTGATCAATACATTGGCCGTTGAGGGCGCAACTTTTTCAATCATACTGTAAAGCTGCTGCATGGTGGCACTTTTACCCACAATGCGATCAAAACGGTTACGGCGTTCCTGTAACTGGGTGCGGAGCTCGCGATTTTCATGCCGTAGAGAGGAAAACTCCAGCGCTTTCTTGACTGTCAGACGGATATCCTCGTTGTTAAACGGCTTTACAATATAATCGTAGGCTCCCATCTTCATGGCCTCAACTGCTTGAGATGTGGTGGAATACGCCGTCATCAGGATAACCAGGGTCTCAGGATAGAGCTGTTTAACCCGCTCCAGCAGTTCAAGTCCGCTGGCACCCGGCATGCGCATATCTGTAAGGATGAGATCGTAGGCCTGAAGGGCTAATTTTTCCAGAGCCAGAGCTCCATCGGAGGCCGATTCCACTATATACCCTTCTGAGGCGAACATTATCTCCAGCACTTCGCGTAGGCTCTCTTCATCGTCTACAACAAGCAGATGAGGTGAGAAATGTTGCGAAAGAGATGATTTATTCAGGGAAGATAAACTCATATTCAACTGTCCTCGGGATTACGATCCCTGAAACTAACCTTGAAGCGTGCACCGCCAGCGGGCGCATCAGTATACTCCAGAACGGCTCCGTTGGTCTGAGCCAGTGCATATGCTATCGCCAGTCCGAGCCCGGTGCCATCCGCTCTTGATGTGGTGAAAGGTTCAAAGATAGTATCCCCAAGAAGAGGGTCCACCCCCGGACCACAATCATCTATCCAGAAAGTACGGCTCTGTTTACTCGAACCACATTCCACCCTCGCACCTGCAGGAGTGAAACTTGCCGCATTTACAAGGAGATTCCAGACTACCTGCTTAATCTGTTCCTCATCAACATTTTCATGCCAGGAATCGGCGGTGTTGTCATGGATATCAATATCCTCAAACTGAACGGAACTCTGTGCCAGCTGGAGAACATCCCGGATAGTCGCATTAATATCCACCTTTTTTTTGTGAGGTTGGCGCGGACTGGCAAAATTAAGGAAATCATCTACCAGACGATTCAGTCTTGTGGTTTCACGGGCAATTATATTGCAAAGACGCTGTTCGGTAGCGGGAAGTTTCTGTTCCTGTAACAGTTGAACGCTTCCACTCAGAGAAGCAAGTGGATTCCGTATTTCATGCGCCAGTCCAGCAGACAGACTTCCGATTGCCGCCAGATGTTCTTCACGCTTTAACGTCTGCTCCAGACGTTTGATTTCAGTCAGATCCTGAAACATCAGGAGAATATTTTCCGATTCACCCTGCTGAATGGGGGTGGCACTGTACCCGAGAATCAGTTTTTTCCCCGCAGCGTTGACAAAATCAAACTCATCACGTTCAACCGGAAGATGCTCCAGAGGCCACAGAAATCCCTGCAGCGCTGTGGTAATGGGAAGATTAAGCACCCTGGATGCACGAATGGCGCATATCTGCTCTGCAACTCTGTTAGCGAGGAGTATCTGGCCTTCGCTATCCACCAGAATAATCCCACTGGTTATGTTCTGCAGGATGAGACGATTGAAATTTTCCAGCTCCGCGTGCTCGCGCCGGTGCTTTTCAAGCCTGTACGCATACTGCTGCAGACGGTTGGAAAGAACAACCCCGATAAAGGCGGCAAACACAAAAGCTGTAAGATTGAGAAATAATAAATAAAAGACGTTCCCACTGGAACGTGTCTGCCATGGATATATAGGGAGATAACCGTAATAGTCCAGGGTTGCCATCCCCCCGTAGAGGACAATACTGGCCAGCAGGATAAGAAGAACTTCGTGTCTGGTGCTGATCAGGCCACTGGTCAGGATCACGAAGATAAATAGAAATGCAAAATCGCTGTACATCCCGCCGGTGAAAAACACCACCGCCGCACACATAATCAGATCCCAGACAATCTGAAGTTGAACAAACAGCGGCGAAGGTCCGAAGCGCAAAAGCCAGAACAGGGCGAGACATATCTGAAGCAGATACAGGCTGAGAATGGATACAAGCGGGGGATTGGAGAAAAAACTCGTCTGTTCGTTTCCCGGCAGAGCAAAAAAAACAGTGCCCCCCAGAAACAGGGAGGGCACCAGAAAACGTATCAGCACATACCAGAGTTGAGCGTTTAATGATCGCGCGGTAATTGCTGAGTCATGAAACGCGGATAACAACAGCTACCCTCCAACGGTACCTGCAAGCTTGAATATCGGCAGGTACATGGCAATGACAAGACCGCCTACAGTGGTACCGAGAAACAGCATCAGAAGCGGCTCCATCATGGAGGTGAGATTGCCTACGGCATCATCTACTTCGTCATCGTAGAAATCCGCGATTTTATTGAGCATCGTATCTATGGAACCGGACTGTTCTCCCACCGCTATCATCTGGCATACCATTGGGGGAAATACCCCGGATTTTGCAAGGGGCTCGGCGATGGTGTTCCCTTCGCTGATACTCTGACGCACTTTTATAATTGCGGTTTCCACCGTTTTATTTCCTGCGGTCTTCGAAGTGATGTCGAGCCCGTCAAGAATGGGAACACCACTTGACACCATGGTACCCAGTGTGCGGGTAAACTTAGCTACGGAAACCTTCCGAATCAGGATCCCGAATACAGGCGCTCTCAAAGCCCAGTCGTCGATTTTGGCCCGCCCTTTTTCAGTGGCGTAAATTTTCTTGAATACATAAATAAGCAGGATGATTCCTCCAATAATAAAGAGGATATAGTCCTGAATAAAATTACTCAGATTTATAACTACCTGGGTTGGTGCCGGCAGGGCACCCCCGAAATCGGCAAACATTTTTTCAAATGCGGGGATTACAAACACCAGAATAACCCCGATAACTATAACCGCAATAGAAACAACGGTTGCCGGGTAGGTCATAGCACTTTTGACCTGTTTTTTGAGTTTCATCGCTTTTTCCAGATAGGCCGCCAGACGATTCAGAATGGTATCCAGAATACCACCTATCTCCCCTGCCGCGACAAGGTTCACGAACAGCTCATCAAACGCTTTGGGGTGTTTTTTCAGGGCATCAGCGAATGTGGAACCTGATTCCACATCATTTTTTATCTCCAACAGAATCCGCTTAAAGGTCTTGTTTTCCTGCTGCGAGGATAGAATGTCCAGACACTGAACCAGAGGCAGGCCTGCATCGATCATGGTGGCAAACTGACGTGTGAACACAACCAGGTCTTTGGTTGTCACCTTGGGCTCAAATCCAGGTATTTTAATTTCGACATCAAGTCCCTTGCCACGTTCCTTGATTTTATCGGCAACAATCCCCTGACGGCGCAATTGCGCCTGAACCACGGCCTGGTTCGGGGCCTCCATATCCCCTTTGTGTTTTTTGCCATCCCGGCCTTTGCCTTCCCAGGAAAATTTAGCCATATCACCACCTCATTGAAAAACTGATAATTTATTTTCCTAACCCATTTTTCTCGCACTGCTGGGGGTCTGTTTCAAAGCCGAATTGGGATTGGCAATCATCTGTTTCAACTCTCCCTGCTCGGGTGAACGTGCCATCGCCGCATCATAAGTAATGAGTTTCTTATGGTAGAGACTGAAAAGAGACTGATTCATGGTCTGCATCCCGTATTTTTCCTGCCCCATCTGCATCTGCGAATACAATTGATGTATTTTATCATCTCGAATCAGCGAACGTATCGCCACGTTGGGCACCATAACCTCAAGAGCAAGAACCCTGCCACTTCCGGACGCTTTTGGTATCAGAGTCTGGGAAAGGACACCTTCGAGAACAAAGGAAAGCTGGGTACGCACCTGTACCTGTTGATTGGTAGGAAACACATCCACTATCCGGTTGATGGTTTGAACGCACCCGTTGGTATGCAGAGTGGCAAAACACAGATGCCCGGTTTCAGCTATAGTCAGAGCCGCCTCTATGGTTTCCAGATCGCGCAATTCGCCCAGAAGCACCACATCCGGATCCTGACGCAGGATTGACTTCAGGGCGTTCTTAAATGAATGTGTATCACTTCCTACCTCGCGCTGATTAACCACACAGTTTTTATGCGGATGAATATATTCAATAGGATCTTCGATAGTGATGATATGGTCGTGACGTTCGGTATTAATGGCATCAATCATGGATGCCAGGGTTGTGGTTTTCCCGCTCCCGGTGGGACCAGTTACAAGTACAAGTCCACGGGGACGCTTGGAAATTTCTGCCACAACAGGGGGAAGCCCCAACTGAGCAAAGGAGAGAACTTCGTAGGGGATGCGGCGGAAAGCCCCGGCAATGGCACCCCGCTGAACAAAGATATTGCCGCGAAATCGCGCCAGTCCTTTAACTCCGAAGGAAAGGTCAAGTTCATTTTGTTCTTCAAGAACACGTTTTTGCGCATCAGTGAGAATGCTGTAGCACAGCTGTTTGGTATCATTGGGCATCAACGGGGGGTGATCCAGGGAGCGCATAGTTCCGTCCACCCTGAGTTGAGGAGCCAGACCCGTGGTGATGTGCAGATCCGATGCTCCGGAGTCAACCATGGTCTTTAAAAAATCGTGGATTCCTGCCATATCAAATCTCCCCGCAAAATCCGCAAGTTGAGTATTGGGTTAAATAATACCAGTGAAATACATATTATCAGCAATAAATACTGATAGAAGTGCAGGCTGGATGCTTCTTGCGGAAGCATCCAGCTTTAATCATCCGCAACAGTGCAGCGCAGAACCTCGGAAAATGAAGTCACCCCCTCTTTTAACTTCAACAGGGCGGATTGACGCATGGTGCGCACTCCAAGGCGCATGGACTCACGTTTTATCTCTGCGGTGTTAGCACCTGCGAGAACCATCTCGCGGATTTCATCAAACATGGGCATGACCTGATATATGCCCACCCGTCCTTTATAACCGCTATCATTACAGTTACTGCATCCTCTGCCTTTATAGCAGACAAACTCATCCACTTCGTCGGGAGAAACCCCGGCATCGAGTAATGCCTGCTTGGATATCTCTTCCGGTTCCTTGCATTCTGGGCACAGACGCCGCCCCAGACGTTGCGCCGTAACCAGGTTGACCGCCGAAGCAACCAGGAAGGGTTCAATGCCCATATTCAAAAGACGGTTTATGGTGCTCGGGGCATCATTGGTATGCAGCGTGGAGAGCACGAGGTGCCCGGTGAGGGCCGCTTTAATGCCGATTTCCGCGGTTTCGAAATCCCGGATCTCCCCTATCATGATGATATCGGGATCCTGACGGAGAAAAGCGCGCAATGCGCTGGCGAAATTCAGGCCGATATCCTCATGCATCTGCACCTGATTGATACCGGCAAAGTTGAACTCCACCGGGTCTTCGGCAGTAGAGATATTTTCTGTGGTGGTATTCAACTCCGCCAGAGCTGAATAGAGCGAAACCGTTTTCCCGCTCCCCGTGGGGCCGGTGACCAGCACCATACCAAAGGGCTTGCTGATCTCCTGCTTGAACCATTTAAGTGCATCCGGTTCGTACCCGAGCTTGGTCATATCCAGTTGCAGACTGGATTTATCCAGCAAACGCAGAACCACCTTTTCTCCAAACAGGGTAGGCAGGCAATTGACGCGAAAATCCATATCCTTACCGCCCGGCAGTTTGATCTTGATCCGGCCATCCTGGGGTAAACGCCGTTCGGCAATATCCATATCCGAGAGAATCTTCAGACGCGATGTAATTGCCGCTTTAAGTTTCATGGGCGGCTTCATCACCTCATAGAGTACACCATCGATGCGGTAACGTACGCGAAATACCTTCTCATAGGGTTCGATATGGATATCCGAGGCCCCCCTTTTGATGGCGTCAGTCATAATCAGATTCACAAGCTTTACCACCGGGGCTTCTTCTGTGGCTACCTGCAGGGCATTGACATCTATTTCATCCTCTTCCTCAACAACTTCAAGGTCGATATCATCAAGGCCGTTCATCACTTCAGCCAGGGAATCGGACTGATCGTAATATTTATCAATGGCCTTTTTTATCGCGCTGTCGGTAGCGACTACCACCTCGACATTATGTCCGGTCATGAACTTGATGTCGTCTATGGCGAAGATATTGGAAGGATCACTCATCGCTATGATAAGGGTGGACCCGGTTCGACTGATGGGCATCAGATGGTATTTTTGCACCACTTCAGCCGACAGAAGTTTGGTGACCCCGGTATCAACCTCAAATTCTTCCAGGTTGATCGATGGAGCACTGTACTGGCGCGCCAGAAATGTCGCTAGATCTTCCTCACTGATCAGCTTCAGGCGCGACAGGGTAGTAACAAGGCGTTCCCGATGCGCCTTGTGTTCGGCAATGGCCTTATTCACTTGCTCCTGGGTAAGTATTTTGTGCCTGACCAGAAGTTCGCCTAAACGATTACCTGCCATATAAACGCTTCCATACAAATAATGAGTTCAAAGCTATATATTAAAGAGCTGACATATGCTTCCGCCCACTTTATTTTATCGCAAAGTGCGGGCTGCCAGAACCTGGCGCATTGCAGCACCCGGATCTTCTCCGGTCCAGAGACGAAACGATTGTTCGCCCTGCGCGATCAGCATTCCGAGTCCGTCGGCAGCACGCAGGCCGTGCTTGTGTGCCTGTGCCACCATGTGGGTCGACATCCCGCTTTTGTATACTACATCGTAAAATAATGTTTTGCTATCAATATTTTCCCATACCAGCGGATCATCCGCCCGGTCATGCAGGCCTATAGATGTGGTATTTACAATCAGATCGGCTTCCCCGGTTGCTGTATTAAATAGGTCTGATCCCAATCCGCAGGCTGACATGGCTGTTGCAGGGAAAAGAGAAGCAAAATCTGAGCACATACCTTCTGCACGTTTGGCATTGCGGTTCGCCACCCATATCTGTGACGCCCCGGCCCGGGCCAGCGCATACACACAGGCACGGGCAGCCCCTCCGGCGCCAAGCACAAAAATACGCTTTTGGCCTGGGGTAAAGCCCAGATCAAAATCAAGGGAATGTAAAAATCCATCGGCATCTGTATTATGCCCTTCGAGGACAGAATTTTTGCAAACAACAGTATTCACCGCTCCGATAGCTTCAGCTTCGGGGGCAAGGCAGTCCAGATATGGAGCGATCTTCTCTTTGTGCGGCACAGTTACATTGCACCCGCATATATTCAACGCGCGTAATCCGCTTACCGCCTCGCTTAATTGCCCTTCCCGTACCGGGAAAGGGACATATATTGCATTAATCCCGCAGGCTGAAAAGGCGGCATTCTGCATCACAGGAGAGAGGGAATGGGCTACCGGCCAGCCGATAATGGCATACACCTGCGTACTCCCGGTCACCTTAGATATAGAATCAGAAAAATTTTTATCCATTGTCATCAGCCAAAGAGATCTGTCCGTTAAGATACTCAATATATTCAACAATATTGCAACTATCCAGAATAGCACGTGCGCGTCGGATATCCTCTTTAATAGCCACAATAAGATGCTTGGCATCGGAAAATTTTTCTTCGTCGCGCAGGCGCTCCACAAAATAAACCCGCATATTCTCGCCGTACAGATCTCCCTTGAAATCCAGCACATGAACTTCAATGCTTAAGCTGTGCTCCCCAAAGGTCGGCTTATATCCGATATTGACCACGGCATTGTGCTCGGTGGCAGCAAACCGCACTTTGGCGGCGTAGACACCATTCAGGGGGAGAAGCTCCTTCTCGGTCCGGATATTTGCGGTGGCAAACCCCAGATTTCTGCCGCGCTGATCTCCGTGGATCACCTTTCCTTCCAGATTGAAGTGTCTGCCCAACAAGTGACGTGCATATTCAACATCACCACGCAGAATGCTCTGGCGCACTCTGGTTGAACTCAGAACCTTACCGTCATATTGTATCGGGCCGAAGATATCCACCCCGAAACCTTTTTCCCGGCCCTGGGCGCGCAAAAAACCGACATCTCCAGCGCGTTCCCTGCCAAAAGCATAATCATACCCGACTATCAGATGCTTGACCCCGAGCTTGCCCAGCAGGATATCATCCACAAAGCGTTCCGGCGGTAATGCCGCCAATGTGCGATCAAAGGGTATCTGCAACAACACATCGACCTGAGAGGCCGCTATCAGACGCTCCTTTTCCTCGCGGGTGTTGATAAGACGCGGGGCTCGATCAGGGGCAAGAATCTTCAACGGATGGGGATTGAAGGTACACACCACAGAAACACCGCCATCTCTGCGGGCACGCGCTACTACACTGCGGAAAATGGCTCGATGCCCCAGATGGACTCCATCAAAATTACCCAGAGTGGCAACGGTTGCGTCAAAAGGGTGTGCGATATCATCTAATGAACGGATAATTTCCATATGCTTAAACAGTATTCCTGGAAGTAGGTAAAAAATCGCCAGCCATATCTATCCACCGCGACGTTTCCTGCGCAACTTGCGTTCACCTGTTTTCTGTATATTCTCAGGAAGGATAAAATCAATCTCTCTCGATTTCAGGCGCACATCCTCCACCATCACATCGACCTTGTGCCCGATTTTAAAATGCCAGCGCCGTCTTTGCCCCATAAGTGTGTGATGCACCGGGTCGTATTCGTAGTAGTCATCCCCAAGTGTACGGATATGCACAAGACCTTCGATAAAATAGGCATCGAGTTCGACAAAAAAACCGAACTCGGTAACCCCGGTAATAAAGCCCGAGTATATATCGTCAATCTTATCCTGCATAAACTGACAACTGCGCAACGACACCACATCCCGTTCCGCATCCATAGAGCGGCGTTCACAGCGGGTGGAATGCTCAGCCATAACCTCCATGGCGGCCGGGCCGGCATTTTCGGTGCTGTCTGTATCTTTGTTCAGGCACTTACGCAGCATACGGTGTTGGATCAGATCTGGATAGCGTCGGATCGGAGAGGTAAAATGTCCGTAACTGCCGGTTGCCAGGGCAAAATGCTCCCCCGGATGAGCGGCATAGTAGGCCTGCTTCATACTCCGCAGCAGAACCCGGTTGATGATAAACGCCTGATTGGGATCATCTATCTGCTCGAGCACCTCTCGCAGCTGTTCCGGTCTGATACCGCCTGGTTCAAGATTGAAACCGATATCAAATGCAGCAAGAAATTCCTGAAATTGCTGCATAGAGCTTAATTCCGGTTTGTCATGCAGACGGTAAATTCCCGCAACATGGTTGTGCTGCAGATAATCTGCTACACATTCATTAGCCAGGAGCATACATTCTTCAATGATCCGATGCGCCTCCAGGCGTTCGCGCCGGGTAATCGAGGTCACCTCTCCACTTGTATCATCCAGTTCCACATAGGGTTCGGGGAGATCAAAATCGAGCGCTCCTCTGGAGCAGCGTCTTGCATTGAGAATGCGGGAAAAGCGCAACAGCGCATGGAGCATGGCTTCTGTTTCCGCTCCGATAGCCTCGTCGAGAAGATCATGACGTTTATCCAGGATATTCTGCACCTGCGTATAGGTAAGCCGGGCACGACTGCGGATCTGGGCCTGGTGAGGGAGCATATTCATCACTCTGCCCTTCGGGTCACACTCGATCTGCACAACCAGCGCCAGACGCTTTACCTGCGGTTTTAAAGAGCAGATGCCGTTGCTGAGCTTCTCGGGCAGCATCGGCAGACAAAAACCGGGAAAGTAAGTGCTGGTTCCGCGGGCATACGCATCCAGATCGAGGGCGGAACCAACAGGCACATAGTGACTCACATCCGCTATGGCAACCCACAACGTCCTGGTTCCGTCGCTGTGCTCTTCGAGCGCAACCGCATCGTCGAAATCCTTCGCATCGGCACCGTCAATAGTGACAAAAGGGATATGCAGCAAATCAGCACGTTCCGCACACTCGCTATCCTGAACCACGTCGTTGAGGGCGTCCGCCTCATGCTGTGCCGCATCACTGAAGTGCAGCGGCAGCCCTACACGTGCGGCAGCAGTTAAAATATCCACCTGCGGGTCACCTTCAGGCCCAAGCACCTCAAGCAGGGTTGCTCTTCCTGCCCTGCCCTCACCGGGGTAGGCGGAAATCTGCAGGTGGACAACCATGCCGTCAAGGCGGGAGATATCCGCATGCGCACCATCTGCAACCACAACAAAAGCAGAACCGGAGGGCTCGGCGTAAACCATGCAGGTGCCATCACGTTCGCTGTAGTGACAACGTCCCACAACTGTTTTCTGCCCATGCTCTTCAACTCCAAGAATCAGAACTTCGGGGCGCCGCTTGTCGCGTGCATTGATCTCCAGAGCAAACACACTGTCCCCATCCATGGGTTCGAAAAGCTGCGGGGCGGGAACAAAATACTCCGCCCTCTGTGCATTTTCAGCAGCACTGATAAAAGAGCGGCGCCCAGTCTTACGTACCCGGACATGCCCCCGCAGCAGAGGTGGAAGAACGCGTCTGGTATAACGCCCTTTTTTACCTTTGCGCAGGATGGAACTGGCGACAAGCATATCAACATACTGCTTGAGTCTGGCACGTGCAGGAGCCTGTTCCCCCAGAGCCTGAGTCAGATCATCGAGAGTAAAAACCCTGGCAACACGTTTGAGTGCAGCATGCAAAGCTGGTGCAAAATCGGAACTCATGCAGAAGATATCTCTTTCATAAAAAAGCAAAATCCCTTGGTAAAGGATCAATTACGTAGAGAAAAGTCTACCAGACCAGAGGGGAAAAGGGGCTTGCAACGGATAAGTCCGGCAGGAACCTGAATATCATCCCATGCGATATCACGAATCTGGGATATGCTCGGCCCGGGAGCAAAAAAGGCTACGCAATCCTGTGCATCAGCAGCCAGCTGACACGCGGCATCCATATTCTCTGGAACGTAAAAAACCTCGTTATCGTGCAAATCCTCAGATGAAACCTCAAGAATATGATTAAGGATAAGGCGCTGATAGAGAATGGCAGACGAATCAGCACTGAGCTGTTTCTCATCGAACTTTGTCTGCTGCAGTTGTTGTCGAGTACGCAATTGGAGAGTGTAAATGTGGCTTCCTCCAGGATACAGAACTAAATCAGCGGGATTTTCAGTCG
>JBNGCY010000011.1:16607-18994 GCA_049975505.1 Desulfuromonadaceae bacterium
GTGTAAATGTGGCTTCCTCCAGGATACAGAACTAAATCAGCGGGATTTTCAGTCGCCAACAGTGCGTTATGCACATATGCGGAAACCGCATTTTCTTCAGACTCAATTTCCTCGCCGCTGACATTAAAAAACTCCCCCAGTTTTGCAAGCAACAACGGGATATCTCTGAACAGTGGCAGGCAACATGTGGAGATCACCGGTTCAATCGTCATGCCGTATCCCGCGCTGAAATCATCGATATTGCTAAGGGCAACGCAGGCATAGTTGAATGCTTCCCGGCCGCTGTACTCTCCATTTGCCTCTCGGCATGCATCCCGGTAACGCAACATTGCTTCATAAAGAGAACGCCCATTGACCAGAATAAGGGCTTTCTTATCCAGTACTGCACTTACTTTCTGCACTAACGTCTGATTCTCAACCTTCCAGACCCGGCAGCGAACATCATGCTGCGGGAAAAATTCAACCTCGGCAGGGCGCTGTTTTTCATGTTCCCCCAAAGCCTCCAGAACACAGCACGGATCGGTATACAAGGCGGAAATTGCACCTTTTTGGGTACGGGAAACCTCAAGTTCATGTAACTGCCGGGCAATCTCGGATTCATCGGGAAGTTCGAGGGGAAGAATTTTTCCAGAAGAAAACTGTTCCAGATGAAGCGCACAGACCATGCCCCGGTGAACTCGCTCCCCTTCGGAAGTAGAGGATTGAAGTTCATACAAAAGCACAGCGCAATCCGACCCGGATGCACGCTCAGGATCCACCCCGTCTATCCGGATTCCAGGGTTGGATTGCATTTCCCCGGTAGCTGCGGCATCTGTGCCGAGTGCATTGAAAATACATTGACCGAACGAAACTATCTCAGACATTTAAAACTCTCCTTTCAAGTCAGTGCGTATTTGAAAAGCTGTAAAACGAATTTTCTCGCGACTGACATTGAAATACGCTAGTATCACACGCTGAGTTCCGCGGATTATCTGCAGAGTGCAGCGATTTTTATATTGAAGCGCTGTATCTTCTCCGGATCAAGTCCGTTGAATGAGATGAAATTGAACGGTAAATATAAAATCAACCACAGAATCATACCGGTGTGCGAACTGCAGACATATAAACAGACCACCGAGGTGGTTGCAAGTAAAAAGCCGCCGACATCATCAAGGCGCAAAAATCCGGCAACATGCAGAAAAGCATAAGGATATCGGCAGATTGAGTTATACAGATCCGGCAGAATTAATCCGCAGGTTCTATCCATGCCATTCACTGGCATATGCGATACTCTGGCGCCACAGCAACGCTGTTGCGCGGAAAGCCTGCAGTATAGCCAGCGCTCTTAGCGCATCACAAAATATCGATATCGACTTTGTATATGAGGCTGCCATGCTGCACGACATAGGTATTATGTTTGTACATGCCCCTGATCTGGGCTGTTATGGTGAGCATCCTTACATCATGCACGGTCTGTGCGGAGCGGAGCTTTTGCGCAAAGAAGGCCTTGAACGGCACGCCCTGGTATGTGAAAACCACATCGGTGTGGGGCTTAGTGTCGAAGATATTGAGATGCAGCAACTACCTCTTCCAAAACGTGACATGCTGCCCCAGGATATCGAAACCCGGATTATTGCTTATGCGGATCTGTTCTTTTCCAAACATCCGGACAGACTGGAGGAGGAAAAAACTCCGGCACAAGTGCGTAAAAGCCTGGAGCATTTTTCTCCTGACAAGGCGGCAACGTTTGACGCCTGGCACCGCAGTTTTGCAGAATTTCAGCAGCAACCGCGCAGTTGAGCATAAACACCTTTTTGCATCTTCGAAATCAGGATAAACATCATGAGCATGATCCAGATGTGCAAAATTGCAAAGATATACCCCAACGGTGTTCCGGCTCTGCACGATATTGATTTGCAGATCCTTTCCGGAGAGTTTGCCTATATAACTGGTTCTTCCGGAGCAGGAAAATCAACGCTGCTGCGCCTGCTCTACTGCGCGGATCGCCCCACCCGGGGACAGATTCTGATGGGCAAGCGCAATATCACCCGCTTAAGTCCACGCAAAATTGCATTTTTACGCCGTCAGATCGGCTTTGTATTTCAGGACTTCAAGCTCCTGCTCAACCGGACGGTCATGGAGAATGTCGCCCTTCCCCTTCAGGTTCAAGGGGTAGGTGCCGATGAGATTCGTGCGCGCACCTTCGAACTCCTTCAGTATGTAGGGCTGGAATACAAGATGCAACGCAAACCGCTGGAACTTTCCGGCGGCGAACAGCAACGGGTTGCCATTGCCAGAGCTATGGTGGTGCGTCCAAAACTGATTTTGGCGGATGAGCCGACCGGCAACCTGGATTACAACCTCGCACTGGAGATCATGGAGATGTTTTCCCGCATCAACAAAGAAGG
>JBNGCY010000011.1:19094-22776 GCA_049975505.1 Desulfuromonadaceae bacterium
CTGATTGTATTGAATGTACAGAATATAACCCGACAGTGGAGTCGCGACATTCAAATCACCGTGTACCTGGAAAATGTTCCCTCCACGGCAAAACTCGAACAATGGCAGCAGGAGATCGAAAAACACCCTGAGGTGGAAAAAGTAACCTATGTATCCCAGGCTCAGGCGTTTGAGCGTTTCCGCACCCGCCTGGGACAGAATGATGACCTGCTCGATGGACTGCTCCCGGAAATACTCCCTGCTTCATTTGAGCTCACCCTGACCCAGGAAGCCAGAAACGAACGCGGAGCTGAAGAGGTGGTCAATGCCCTGAAGAAAAATGCTGTTTTTTCCGACTTCCGCTACGGTCAGGACTGGCTGAAACGCTATGATGCTTTTATGTTTCTTCTCAAACTGACAGGCACCCTGGCAGGAGGATTTCTGATTTTTGCCACCCTGTTTATTATCTCCAACACTATAAAGCTCACCATATATGCACGCCGTGATGAACTGGAAATCATGACCCTTATCGGGGCCACCCCTATGTTTATCAAGATTCCATTCCTGGCCGAGGGCGCCCTTCAGGGAATTATCGGCGCCCTTCTGGCGCTTGGAGGGTGTCATGCCCTGTACTACTTTTTCCTCAAAAAAGGGCTTTCCGCACTCCTCACCACTACCGCTGCCGGATATATAACTTTTTTACCCCTTGGTATGCAGCTGGGTGTGGTATTTCTCGGTTTTCTCCTCGGTATATGCGGAAGCATGCTGCCTCTGCGCAGGTTTGTTCGCATATAGACACGTAGGGCCTCAGCCGGTATTTTCTCAGAACGACGTATACAGTCAGTTGTTCAGAGCTACACCGCAATCTCATAGACAGCAGACATGAAGGCGACAATACTGAATAATCACATATATAAAACCTCCTCTGCGGTCAGGTCGGTATATTTCTTCATCTTGCTGACGACTTTGATGGGCACTCCAATTCAGGTTTGCCACGCGACCGACAAACTGAGTGAAAGCCGGGAAAAACTTCAGCAGGTGCAGGAGCAGATAGGATCCACCTCGAAACAGATTGCGCAGAAAAAGGCTACCGAGCGCTCAGCTTTACAGCGTCTGGAAGAACTTGAACGCAATATCAGCGCGAGTGATCGTGAGTTGCAAAAAAATTCCGCCGCACTGGATAAGCTCAAAAAGAAAATAGCCGCCGCGCAAAAAAACACCGCACACTATGAAGATATTCTCAAGCGCGCGCGCAAGGATGTGGAAAAGCGTCTGCGAGTTTTGTATACAACCGGCGACGCGGGAACCCTGCGCTTGATTTTTTCCGACGCCAGCCCGGCCGTCATTGCAGAAAACACCGAGTTTCTACAACGAATTACCGCTCACGATAAAGCTCTGCTGCTGGAGTATCGCAAACAGCTTGAAAACTTGAGAGAAAGCCAAAATGCTCTTGAACGCGAAAAAGAACGCTATGCTGAAACACTCAGGCGACAACAGGAGCGCAGAAATGAGCTGAAACAGGCTAAACGCGAACAGGATGCTCTGGTAAACAAAATCCGCCGCGACAGCAGTATGCTCAAAAGTCTTCTGGCCGATTTAAAAGAACGCTCCGAAGCGATGAAAGAACTGGTTGCTTCACTTGAAAAACGTAAGAGCGCAGGATTTGTCCCCAGCGGAGCGACATTTGAGTCCCGTAAAGGTCAATTGGATTGGCCCTCTTCCGGTTCTATAAGGAGTGGCTTTGGTGTCCATAAACACAAACAGTTCGGCAGTCAGGTAAAAACCAACGGCCTTGAAATCGCGGCTGTTCCGGGCACGAAAATCAAGGCGATATGGGAAGGCAAAGTGGTGTTTGCCGCCCCCTTCAAAGGGTATGGCAATATGCTTATTCTTGACCACGGCGATAAATACTACAGCCTCTATGCCAACGCCGCAAAACTGCACTTACGTAAAGGTGATACCGCAAAAGCCGGGCAGGTGATCGCCACTGCAGGTTATTCAGGCGGCGACAGTTATTATTTTGAAATCCGCCGCCGCGGCACCCCGATGAATCCGATACAGTGGTTAAAGCCACGCGGCTATTAGAAAAAACAGATAAAATGCATATATCCTCCAGCAGATCAAAGAACTGAGCCATGGCTTCAGATAGACATAAAAAATCCCGCCACTCCCGAACTTCTCGCCCCCGTCTGACGACCCTGATTGCATTTGCACTTATGCTGGGGGCGATCATTGGCGGTCTGCTTATACTTTCCCACCAGCCCGGCACCGAAGAAGAAGCGGATTTGTCTCGGGAGCAGGCGGATACGCATGCAGGACGGCAAATATATTCCGACCCCCTTGAACACAGAACGCCCCCGGCTTCGGATAATCTCAGGGATTCAGTCCGGCCGGATAAAAAACTGGTGCTCCCTGTCCCCCTGCTTGATGTTGAGAAACCGCGCGTCGCTATTATCATGGATGATCTCGGCGCCAGCCCTTCAACAGCCCGACAAGTTGCCGGACTGGATGTGCAGATTACCATGGCGATTATCCCCGATCTGGACTATGCACAGCAAACCATGCGCATTGCCGAGCAGCATGCGCGTGAGGTCATGGCACATCTGCCCATGGAACCGCTCAACTATCCGCATAACAACCCCGGCAAAATGGCCTTGATGCGCAATATGAACGATGCAGAGATAACGAGCAGAACTGCGTATTATCTGCGTAAACTTCCTCTGGCGCGCGGGTGCAATAACCACATGGGCTCAGCGTTCACTCAGGAACCGCACCAGATGGAGCTTGTACTTGAGCAATTATCTAAGCGCGGGCTTTATTTTATTGACAGCCTGACCAGTTCCACCTCGGTCGGGGCGGAACAGGCGCGCAAGCTCAACATCCCCCATGCCACCAGGGATGTCTTCCTTGACAACGAGCGCGATTCTGAAAAAATAACCCGCCAGCTGAAAAAACTCTTTCGCATTGCGCAACATACCGGTAGCGCCATAGGCATCTGCCACCCCTATCCGGAAACCATCTCCGTGCTCGAATCCAGCGCAGAGTTGGCTGCTGAATACGGAGTAAATGTGGTGCCCGCCTCCAGCCTGGTACATTGAAACTGCAACTCATCCAACCCGTCAGGTAACAAAATGACAGATGCAGATACGCCAAATATTTCCATTCCGGTACTAAGCGTAACCCGTGTGGCCCAACTCGCACAGGAACTGATGGAAGACAACCTCGCTCATCTGATGGTGCGGGGTGAAATCTCCAATCTGGCGCGTCCGCGCTCCGGACACTGGTACTTCAGCCTCAAGGATGAGCACAGTCAGATTCGCGCCGTGATGTTTCGCACCGCGAACCGCAGCGTTCCCTTTACGCCGGAAAACGGACAGCAGATCCTGTGCCGTGCGCGTGCATCCGTGTATACCCCCAGAGGCGATTTGCAACTGATTATAGAGGAGATCGAACCTGAGGGGATCGGCAGTTTACAGGTGGCTTTTGAACAACTCAAAAACCGCCTCGAACAGGAGGGATTGTTTGCCGCCAATCACAAAATACCGCTCCCGCCCTATCCGGTAAACATAGGGATTGTCACGTCTGCAACCGGCGCCGCCATCCATGACATCCTTAACATCCTGGAACGCAGAGCCAGCGGCCTGCGCATCATCCTGCGTCCGACTCCGGTTCAGGGGCAGGATTCCGCCATGGAAATTGCGAC
>JBNGCY010000011.1:22876-39697 GCA_049975505.1 Desulfuromonadaceae bacterium
GTGGTAAAAAACCGCAATGAGATTGAGCAGCATGTAGATCAGCTGCGTCTGCGCCTGGATACCAGCATCCAGCATATCCTCGAACGTGCCCATGCGTCCCTTGATACGCTCCGGCACCGGCTTAAGTCGCCGGAGCAGCAGCTCCAGTGGCGCAAGCAGGAACTGACGAACCTGCACCAACGTCTGGATGAGGGGATAAAGCATAAACTTGAAACATGTCACCACCGCCTGGATATGTATATCCGCGCCCTGGAAACACTCTCACCTTTGCAAACCTTGAAACGCGGTTACACCGTGGTTGAACGCAAAGATTCCAAAAACATAGTCACCTCAGCAACTGAGCTTAAAAAAGGGGAACATATCCGTATCCGCTTTCATGACGGAAACGTCTCAGCACTGATTGAATAGGAAATTATTCTTTCTGCACAAATATCATAAAGATGCTGCCAACGCGCTGCTTGACTATCTTAATTCAGTCCTGACATAATGCTTACGCAGCACAACACAGTATCTGCCGCGACCAGGGCAGACAAACAATTCAACTCTGATTTATCAAATCTGAACGCTCTATTCGGGCGTTTTTTACTTGAACGCTGCACAATTGCATACCGAATCGAAAGAGATGCCCTATGGCTAAAACAGTCAAATTTGAAGATGCCTTAACCGAGTTGGAAACCTGTGTACGCAGGATTGAACACGAAGAGCTCAGTATTGAAGAGGCTTTCAAAGTATACGAAAGCGGGGTCAAAAGCGCGGCCCGCTGCCAGAAGGCCCTGGCGCAGATCGAAAACAGAATTCAGGTGCTGCGTAAGGATGCGGATGGCGTCCTTACAACTGCAGAGACAACCCGGGAACAACTCAAGGACGAGTAGTTTATTATGGATCTCAAAAACTATCTGGAACAGCAGCGCAAGCACATCGAAACAACCCTGGAAGAAGTTCTGCCCCCGAAACAGGGATTCACTGCAACCCTGGTTGAAGCCATGCGCTATTCACTCTTTGCGGGGGGGAAACGCCTGCGCCCCATCCTGGTTCTTGCCGCCTGCGAGGCTGTTGGCGGAAAGAGTGAACAAGCCCTGTTGCCTGCATGCGCGATGGAGATGATCCACACCTATTCTCTTATCCACGATGATCTGCCCGCCATGGATGATGACAATTTCAGACGCGGAGTTCCCACTAATCATAAGGTATTTGGCGAAGCAAGTGCCATTCTCGCCGGGGATGCGCTTCTGACCGAGGCTTTTGTACTTCTCTCCAGGCCATCAAGTGGGATCAGCCCCGCGACACAGATCAGGCTCGTGAATATTGCTGCGAATGCCGCTGGCCGCGATGGCATGGTGGGAGGACAGGTCGTAGATATGGAAGCTGAAGGACAAAAGCATTCCATTGAGACTGTTGATTTCATCCATAAGCATAAAACCGGAGCTCTTATCCTCGCATCTCTGCAGATGGGCGCGATTGTCGGCGGAGCCACGGATCAGCAACTGCGTCAGATTGAAACTTTCGGACAGAATGCAGGGCTGGCGTTTCAGATTGCCGATGACCTGTTGGACATTGAATCAACCTGCGAGCAACTGGGCAAAGACGTAGGCAGTGATGCCGAACGAGGTAAAGCGACTTACCCCGGGGTGGCAGGGGTGGAACAGGCCCGGAACCGGGCTTCGGAACTCCACACCATTGCCATTGAAGCACTGGCGGACTTTCCGGCAGCGGCAGAGCCGTTGCGGCAGATTTCGGCATATATTATCAATCGAAATAAATAAGGCATGAGGCCGGCTTGTCGGCATGAATAGCAATGACAGATATTTTATCCACTATAGATTCACCCGATGATCTGAAACAGCTCACCATTCCCGAACTCGAACTGGTAGCAGCACAGCTGCGTCAGACTATCATCGACACCGTTTCCTGCACCGGCGGACACCTCGCGAGCTCTCTGGGCACAGTCGAGCTCAGTGTGGCGCTGCACTATGTCCTCAATTCACCCGCGGATAAAATAATCTGGGATGTAGGCCATCAGGCGTACGCGCACAAGCTCCTTACCGGGCGCAGAGAGCGCTTTCCCACGCTGCGCCAATTGCATGGCATCAGCGGCTTTCCCAAGCGCAGCGAAAGCCCGCACGACTGTTTTGACGTGGGCCACTCCAGCACTTCCATCTCTGCGGCTACCGGGATGGCCATTTCCCGCGATGCACAGCACAAGAATCATAAGATCGTCGCGATTATCGGAGATGGCTCCCTCACTGCCGGACTGGCGTTTGAAGCACTCAATCATGCAGGACATCTGGATAAAAACATGATCATTATCCTCAACGATAATGAGATGTCCATCTCCAACAATGTCGGGGCGCTATCGTCGTTTTTAAGCCGTAAAATGACCTCACGCCTGTTCGTGCGCTTTAAACGCGAAACCGAGAATTTTCTCAACAGCGTCCCCCATTTCGGCAAGGATCTCCTCCAACTGGCCAAACGCACCGAAGACTCCTTTAAAGCGTTTGTAACCCCGGGGATGCTGTTTGAAGCCTTCGGGATTGACTATGTAGGTCCAATTGACGGACATCAGCTCGAAGAGGTCATAGAAACCCTGCAGCATGTCAAGGATCTGCAGGGACCGGTGCTGGTGCATGTGATCACCAAAAAGGGACGTGGCTTCGCACCCGCAGAAGATAACCCGGCGCAATATCACGGAGTCGGCGTCTTTGATAAGGAAACCGGCAAGGTCCGTGTCAATGGCGGGAGTTCCCCCAGCTTCACGAGCATTTTCGGCGACTATCTGTGCGAGATAGCCCGACACGACAAACGCATAACCGCTATAACCGCAGCCATGAGCTCAGGTACCGGACTCAACAAATTTGCGAAACTCTATCCCGAGCGCTTTTTTGATGTCGGCATAGCAGAACAGCACGCGGTCACCTGCGCTGCCGGTATGGCCGCGGAGGGGCTGCGCCCGGTGGTGGCTATTTACTCCACCTTCATGCAGCGTGCCTATGACAGTGTACTCCACGATGTATGCATGCAGGATCTGCCGGTTACCTTCGCCCTTGACCGCGGTGGTCTGGTCGGGGCTGACGGCCCCACACATCATGGAGTTTTTGATTTCAGCTACATGCGCCACATCCCCAACCTCACCATGGTTGCTCCACGCGATGAAATCGAACTTAAACGCGCAATGCTCAGTGCGGCAAACAGCACCGGGCCGTATGCCTATCGCTACCCGCGCGGTTCCGGACGAGGGCTCACATCCTGCAATGGCATAACTCCTCTGGCTCCGGGATGTGCTGAAATCATGCGCCAAGGCACTGATGCAACTATCATCGCTCTGGGTCCATGTGTGTATACAGCGCTTGAGGCGGCAGAAGCACTTGCAACAGAGGGATATGAGATCGGTGTTGTGGATGCACGCTTTTTGAAACCACTGGATGAAAAGACCATCACCACCTGCGCACAGCAGAGCGGCGCGATTATCACCCTGGAGGAAAATGTGCTCGCCGGGGGGTTTGGAAGTGCTGTAATGGAGGTGTTGGAACAGTACGATATCGTGGGTCCGATAAAGCGGATCGGCCTGCCGGACGCGTTTATTGAACAGGGAAGCCAGGAAGAGCTGCGTCGGATTTACGCTCTCGATCGTAAGGGGGTCACAGACACAGTCCGTGCTTTTTTAACCAGTACAGGAGTGCATGCCCGGAGCGGAAATGCAAAATGAGAATATAAACACTATCCGCACGGTAAAACAGCTTACCCCGCATTCAGGGATGTCTCTGGAAATTATCCGCGTTGTTGCTGATGACCACGTTGACATGACCGACATGGTGGCGGTAATCAATAAAACTCCTGCCATAACCGCGCGTCTGCTGCGCTGTGCCAACTCCGCCTACTACGGCCAGCGCGGCCAGATAGCCACCGTGCGTGAGGCCATTATCCGGGTTCTGGGCTTGAGCATAACCCGCGGACTAACCCTTGCCATGGCTCTGAGCAGTGACTTCGAAACCGACAAGGTGCGCAATTTTGACGAGCGGCGCTATTGGTTCAACGCGGTAACCACAGCCAATATTGCGCAAGGCCTGTCTCACTACATTCAGCACGATGACAAACCCGCCCCGGCGACCGCATATACAGCCGGGTTGATCTACAACATCGGCATTCAGGCCCTGGTTCACTGTTTCCCGGAGATTATGGACAGGATTTTTGCGCAGCCGGCTGAATCGTTAAAGGAACAAATCCGCGCCGAGCTCGGGCTTGACCACCATGAGGCTTCAGCCATGCTTGCCCGAAACTGGAATCTGCCTGAAGTACTCTGTCGCGCCATGGGAGCGGGACCAGAACATGCGCGTGAACCCTCAGGACGTCTTGTGTCCCTGGCGGCCGTGCTTTCCGATCAGGTTTTTATCCATGCCAACCTTGATATAAGATCCATTGAGATAGACACCGATCTTGTTGAGACCACTCATGTTGAAAAAGTGATGGCAAATATCCTGACTCAACGGGAAAACCTCTTCGACATGGCCACCCTTATAACATGCACCAAAAATGCATGACATCATATTTAATGATTCAGCGCCAGACTCCTGCTGCTAAACTTTCTATTTCTCAGCGGCAATATACTCTTGGCCGAGTAAAACTTCCTTTTTACTCCCAATAAAAACCGGTGCACATGTATCAATGGCCTGAGGTTCAATATCCAGAATTGGCCTTCTGCCATCAGAAGCAGCCCCCCCGGCCTGCTCCACCAGAAATGCCATCGGATTCAACTCGTACAGCAGACGCAGCTTACCCTCTGGTTTACCCTTCAGGTGCGGATACATGAACACGCCGTTGCCCTTCACCAGAATCTGATTGATATCCGGAACAAATCCACCGCTGTATCGCAGTTTACATCCGTTTTCCTCCAGATGACGCACAAAACGCTCCGTTCCCTCTGTATACAGATTCCTCTGTCCCCCGGGCGAGTAAATCGTCGCATCGCCGTCGATGGTAACATTTTCCTGCACCAGGGTGTATTCCATGAGCTGGTTCATGGCAAATTCATGAACTCCATCACCGGTAGAGTACATCAAAGTGGTCCTGGGTCCGTACAGAATATACATTGCAGCAACCTGATCGCGGCCCTTTCCCAGAAGAGCATCTCCTTTGCAGATTGAAACAATGGTACCAATGGCGAGATTCACATCCACCAGGGAGGAACCGTCGAGGGGATCGTATGCCACCGAGTAGTTCAGGGAATGCTCAGGCTCAAAAGAGACAATCTTATCCTGTTCTTCTGAAACCACACTGGAGACAACCTCTGAAAATTTAAGACGCTTCTCCAGAATTCGATCAGCGAGCACATCAAGAGCCAGTTGCTTTTCGCCATACAGATTCGAGGTTCCCGCAACCCCGAGATCACCGGTACGGATAGAATTAATTATATATTTAGACGCTTCGGCAATTTCGCAAATCAGCCGCGTCAGGTTGCGTTCCACCCCTTTTTGGCGCAGGTGGCGGCGCAGATCAATCTGAAACTTCGTGGAACCACGTTCATCTGACATAGGTATCTCCTGATAGAGGATAATTTATTCAACGATAAGGAAATTAAAACAACATTAGCAATCATTCACCACTGCTGCCGATATGGCTTGTGGTACCCATGGCCTTATTGAACCTGTTACCAATATTATTCCAAATCTGAGATTCACGAACGCACAGATTCTTTTATTTAATGTTTATTTTCGCCCTGATGCAACAGCGTCTCATCCATATGGTTTACACAAAAATGTGTCGCGGCTACTACCGCCAGTGGGATGGTGAGAAACTGTATCAACGGCAGCATCAGGGTGAGCATCACCGCTATCCCGAATCCGAGAGACTGTGAGCGATGTGCGCGGATAAAAGTACGCTGTTGTTTAAAACCTATGTGCTTTCGAGAACATACAAAACCGGTATACTCGACCACCAGAAAATAAAGGGTAAGAAGAACTGAGCATATCCCGAATGCGGGCGGCCCGACCACGGGTATAAAGCCGATAAGCAAAAGCAGCAGCATAACGCCAAGAAAAATACTCAGCTTCCTGATCTCATCACTTAAACTGCGCCCCGCATCCTTTAACATCAGACGGATAGAAAACGGTTCATCCTCCATGCTCCCACGCAGAAGATATTCGGTTTTTTCCGAAAGAATATCATTGAATGGTGCGGCAATAAGATTACCCACAGCAGTAAATGTGAAAAAGCCTATCACCAGCATCAGCGCAAATGCCAGGGCCTGAACAATCCATTCCAGTGCCTTCCACCACCAGGCATCACCATATACCAGATATGTATCCACAAGATGGGAAAGATATTCGCTGCCAAAATACAGTATGGCACTGAATACAACGACATTGATAATCAAGGGAGCTATGGCGTAACGCAAGAGTCCGGGGTTGCGATAGATAAATATCCATGCACGTATAATAGCGAACAATCCGTCTGAAAAAGCCTTGATCATGTCATCTCTCTTGATTCGAATTATCCCTGTGCTACATTTTCTGCACCGGCACAATTTATAATTATACCACACCATTTAAATAAAACTCAATATACGCATCTAGCTAAAATGAAAGAAGGTTTTTTATGCCTTGCCTCTTTTTCTTCCTTGCCAGGATAAAACAAGTTTTCTATACTCAGTGTCAGGAAAATTAGCTCTCTGCCCGGTTCGTGTATTCTGAATGTCCACGCGGAATAAGTAGTGATCGGGGTTTTTTCCAGTAATACTGTGTGCCAGCCCTTCTTGCAAAGGGACGCCTGATGTATTAACAAAAAACCCCACCTGGTAGTCTCTCGTAGTGAGACTAAAGATTCACGGCTGGCGTGGAGAGCTTCTCTGTGCAGGCAAAAGGCATCAGATAATCCCTGATGCCTTTTGTTGTATTGTAACTATTCACCGGAACTTAAAACAGCCTCAGGTGCTAGAGCCATGGTTCCCAGTGGAAGGGTGTAGTGGCTTCCGGATAGAGCCTGTCAAGCCTCAGGACGACCACTGTTCAGAATGTGGGCGTCTCTGGAACCGGGAGTTATGGCTCTTCACACCTATGCGGTGGATAGCAACGTTGTATTTTTATTCCGCAGACACAGTGTCAAGCACCGCGGTTTTGCTCCAGGGGATAAAATTATACCCCCCGGCAACCACATAACCGCCCCTCTTACAAACCGCAATAAAGGCCTATTATCTCCATGACCCAGGAACAATCCAGCTCGGAGCAGGATCTGCATCGATTACATATAAACGGACGTGAAATTGTAGTGGTTGGTACCGCACATATCTCCAGAGCATCAGTGGATATGGTTACGCGCACGATTGAAACCGAACAACCGCAGAGCGTATGCGTGGAGCTGGATGAACAGCGTTATCGCCATCTTACAGAAAAAAACCGCTGGGAGAACCTCAACATTATCCAGGTGATTAAACAGGGCCAGATCCCCTTTCTGATGGCGAACCTGGCTTTATCATCTTTTCAGAAGCGCATGGGTCTGCAAACCGGAGTTAAACCCGGAGAAGAACTTGCAGCCGCGGCACAAAAGGCTACCGAGCACAATATGCAACTTATTCTCGCGGATAGAAGCATCCGCATCACTTTGTTGCGGGCCTGGCGCAAAACCGGATTTCTGCGCAAGATGCAGCTTGTATCCACCATGTTTGCAGGTCTGTTCGAAAAACAGGAACTCGATGAAGAAGAGCTGAAACGCATCCGCCAGACAGACACTCTTTCCGCCATGCTCGAAGAGATGGCTGAGTTTTTACCTCAGGCAAAGATAACCCTGGTGGACGAACGTGATCGCTGGATGGCGCATCACATTGCCGCCGCTCCGGGGGACAAAGTGGTGGCCATCGTAGGCGCAGCTCATGTCCCCGGAATTCTCAGATATCTTCAATCTGACACCCCCATTGACATCAGCGACCTGGATATCATCCCGGAAAAACCCGGATATTCCAAAATCATCCCCTGGCTTATTCCGGCTATTGTAGTGGCATTGTTTATCGGAGGATTTTTTTTCTCTGACAGGTCCCAGTTGTATAACGCTGCCACGGCCTGGATTCTGGCCAACGGTATTCTTTCCGCCGCAGGGACAGCCCTGGCTTTTGCCCATCCTCTGACAATTATCTCCGCATTTATCGCCGCCCCCCTGACCTCTCTCAACCCGACGATCGGGGCCGGCTTCGTCACCGCCCTGGTGCAGGCCTACTGCGCGCCTCCTACTGTAGCCGACATGGAGAAAGTTGCTGATGACGTCGTCAAACTGCGCGGATGGTGGCACAATCGCATGACCAGGATCATCCTGGTATTTTTCTTTTCATCTCTTGGTTCTACCTTGGGAACCTTTGTGGCGTTTGGCTGGCTAAAGGAATTGTTCTGATCTGTCAGCCTCGCAGAACCCGAAAAAATTTGGTCAGATAATCCCACCCCGACCACAGCGTCAGGAATAACGCTATATAGAAAAACAACGTGCCCACGGTGTGGAAGTCGGCACAAAGCAGTGAAATTTCCATGCCAAAAAACCAGCAATACTCATAGTGGAGTAACAATGCGATGATAGCCACCATCTGAAAGATGGTTTTGTATTTTCCCAGGTTACTTGCCGCAATTACAATACCTTCTGATGAAGCTACAGAGCGCAACCCGGTAACCACAACCTCGCGGGCGATGAGAAGAAATACCGCCCATGCGGGAACGCGGTCAAGCGGTATCATCATAATGAGCGCAGCCATCACAATCAGCTTATCTGCGAGCGGATCGAGAAACTTCCCCATAACGGTCACCAGATCAAGGCGTCGCGCCAGATATCCGTCAAGCCAGTCGGTGATACTTGCCACAGAAAAAACAAACGCTGCTGCCAGACTCATGGCGGGCGTATCCCTGAGCAGGATCACAACCAGAATCGGAATGCAGGCGATGCGGGCGAAGGTAAGTATGTTTGGAAGGTTGAAAGGCCCATTATTCAGCATATTTACTATCTCTCTTGTGTAACAGTACGATATTGGTTGAAATACTTTTTTACATTTTCCAGATATGTTCTGGTTTCGGCATAGGGCGGTACCCCTCCGTATTTCTCCACTATTGCCGGCCCGGCATTGTAGGCCGCAAGGGCCAGATCGAGATCACCGTCAAAGCGTTCAAACATCCGGCGCAGATAGAGACTCCCCGCAGCGATGTTCTGCGAGGGATCATACAGATCATAAATCTCCATTTCCAGCGCCGTAGCCGGCATAACCTGCATCAGCCCTCTTGCACCGGCACTGGACACACTGCGGGGGTTAAAGTTGCTTTCTGCTTTGACTACAGCCTTCACCAGTGCGGGATCAAGGGAGTACTTTCTGGCGTAATGCTCTACAAGCTCATGAACAGACGCATTTTCAAGGACAGTGTCGGAAGGTTCTGAAGCGTAAAAAGTGAACCTGCTCTCAACCGGTACATTGGAAAAGTGAACCTTTCCGCCCTCATCCACGTACCTGTACACTGCTCCCGTTGCCAATAACGCATGCAGGCACATCAATATAAAAGCCGTTATGCTTACCAGATATTTTACCCAACCCCTGCCGTAAAGCATTAATATGCCACCACACATTGTTCTCTCTGATGTTGACCCGGTATTGGTTACATAATACACATATATCAAACAACTTGACAGAATTTTACCCAGTGCAATAATGCCGGTGAAGTTCATTCATGCATCAACCTTTACTTATGCCCTACGATTGGAATCATGTAATGGAAATCACATCTGACTTTCTGGTTATCGGCGGCGGGATCGCCGGACTCTCCTATGCCCTCAAGGTGGCCGAACACGGCACGGTATCCATAATCACCAAACGTGAAATCGGTGAAACGGCAACATGTTATGCTCAAGGGGGAATAGCCAGTGTTTATTCGGAGCAAGACTCCTTTGAATCCCACGCGCAGGATACCATTGTAGCCGGGGCATATCTTTCCCATCCCGATATAGTGGACATGGTGGTGCGCAAAGGCCCGGAGGCAATCCAGAACCTGATAGATATCGGCACCGAGTTTACCAGAAACGAAGAGGGAAATTACGATTTAACCCGCGAAGGCGGACACAGCCATCGGCGTATTCTGCATGCCTCCGATATAACCGGCAGAGAAATCGAGCGTGCTCTGGTAGCAGCAGCGCATAAACACCAGAACATAAAAATATATGAACACCACTGCGCCATCGACCTGATTACCGAAGCCAAAATGCTCCACCGCAGAGTCCAGAACAACCGTTGTCTGGGCGCGTATGTTCTTAACTGCGAGACCAATAAAGTGGTTACCTTCGGCGCTACCATTACCATGCTTGCCACCGGAGGTGCGGGGAAGGTTTACATGTACACCTGTAACCCCGATATTGCCTCTGGTGACGGAGTGGCAATGGCATACCGTATCGGCGCAAGCATTGCCAATATGGAATTCATGCAGTTTCATCCCACCACTCTGTATCATCCCTATGCAAAATCATTCCTCATCTCCGAAGCAGTGCGCGGAGAAGGCGCGATTCTGCGCCGCGCCGACGGCACCGCGTTCATGGAAAAATATCATGAGCTCAAAGATCTGGCTCCGCGCGATATTGTCGCCAGAGCCATCGACAACGAAATGAAGATTAATGGTGACGACTGCGTGTATCTGGATATCACGCATAAAAGTGCGGAATATATCCGTAATCGTTTTCCGAACATCTGCTCTACCCTCCAGGAATACGGCGTCGACATGATCCATGAACCCATTCCGGTGGTTCCGGCAGCGCACTACCTGTGTGGAGGCGTGGTGGTGGACACCAAGGGGGAAACCGAGATCAGAAACCTCTTTGCCGCCGGTGAAGTGAGCTGCACCGGGCTCCATGGTGCCAACCGCCTTGCGAGTAACAGCCTGCTTGAAGGAGCAGTCTACGGTGCGTTATCGGCAGAGGCCTCCATCGCGCGGATTAAGGAACATCACGCCCCATGTCCCCCCATTGATCCGTGGGATTACGGCAAAGCCATCACCAGCGATGAAGAAGTGGTTATCGCACAGAACTGGGATGAGATACGCCGCTGCATGTGGAACTATGTCGGGATCGTAAGAACCAACAAGCGCCTCGCCCGGGCTCTGCGCCGCATTAATATGGTAAAAGAAGAGATCACCGAGTACTATTGGGATTTCTATGTCACTTCCGACCTGGTGGAATTGCGCAACCTGGCCACTGTTGCCGAGTTGATAATCCGCAGTGCTATGGAGCGCAAAGAAAGCCGTGGTCTGCACTATAATCTCGACTATCCCGAGACCGATGATGTGCGCTGGAAAAAAGACACTATTATCAGAAAATCATTCTGACAGGAGCAACTATTGACTATTGATGACCTGCGCGAAGAGATCGACGCACTCGACCAGGAACTGTTGCGCATTTTCAACAAAAGGGCGGCTCTGGCATTGCAGATCGGACATCTGAAAAAAGAACTCGATCTTCCTGTCTACAATCCGCAGCGCGAGCAGTTTATCTTTGATAAAATGCAGCAGCTCAATCCCGGTCCTCTGGACGACCAGGCGATTAAACGCCTGTTTGAACGTGTCATAGATGAATCCAGAACGCTTGAGCGCATTAAATCGAAGGGACGTTAAAATGCTAGTGGTTATGCAAAAAAACACAACCCAGAGTGAAATTGATCAGGTAAAGCAATACCTGATCGACAATGATTTCGACTTTCATCAGTCGACCGGAGCAAACCACACCATCATCGGCGTTATCGGAGATACGGCCACATTCCCCACAACCGGGCTGGAACAGCTGCCCGGCGTACTAGTGGTGTTTAAAATCCCTGAGGACAAATCCTAACCGAGTACCGCATACAGCCCGACCACAGCACCAAACACCAGGATTGCAGGTTTTTCCATTTCAGCACCGGCATCATCAAGATGCTCAATTGTGCTTATACAGACCGCCTGATTTGCTCTGGTTGCGTTTGAAATCAGCGCCACCGGTGTCTGTGGATCTACTCCCGCCTCCAGGGCTGCCGTCTTTATTTTATCCGCAAAGCTCAACCCCATCAGCACCACGAGCGTATGGTTACCCTGAAGCAAAAGCGGTATCCACTCTGCATTGAACCTACTCCCGGCCAGATGGGCTGACACCACGGAAAAACTGGTTGCATAGCCGCGTGCCGTAAGGGGGACTCCGGCCAGAGCCGGCCCCGCAGTAGCGGAACTTATTCCGGGCACCAGGGTAACTTGCATCCCCGCGCGCAGCAGATACTCGAGTTCTTCCGCCCCGCGCCCGAACACATAGGGGTCGCCACTTTTCAAGCGTGCCACACTTAAACCTTTACGTGCATAGTCGAGAATAAGCGTATTTATTTGTTCCTGGGTATGACTGTGCCTGCCCTTTTCTTTACCCACATAGTGTTTTCGTGTATTCCGGGGGACCAGAGCCAATACTTCGGCGCTTATCAGATGATCATACAGAACGACATCGACCTGATTAAGACATCTGTACGCCTGAAGGGTTAAAAGATCCGGATTCCCGGGTCCACACCCCAGCAGATATATCCGCGCCAGAACTCGTTTTATCTGAGCTCGGGCATTTTCCGGGTCAATCACTCCTTGTTTGCGCCGGGTTGCGATTCCATCCAATATTCCTCCCAACTCGGCGGGAAGCATGCGCGCGATTTTATCCCGCACAACCTGCCCGGCACCTGGACTGGCGCCATCGGTAGAGACAGCTATCTTCAAAGGGCCGTACCGCAAAAGAGATGAAAAGTAAAAGTCACATTCATCAGGCCTGTCCACCCGGTTCACCAGTACAAAGCGCCGTGATCTGAGATCATGCAGCATCCTGCCCACCGCATCACTGCCGGTGGCATCCACAATGATACTGAACCCGTCAAAATCACGTCTCTGAATATCCCTGCATACCACATCGGAACTGTGTTTAAAGATCTCATCATTACACTGCCTGGCGATAACCCTGAAATGGATATCATTCTCCGCCAGCACACGTGCCTTACGGGTCGCAACAGTACCGCCTCCAAGCAAAAGTATTTTGGGATCACGAAGTAAAATCGGGAGTGAACTTGTCATTCGGATATCTCACGAAAAAAGCGCCCGGAAGGCGCTTTAATTTATAGTCAACTATGTCTTTTCCAGGCTTCAGGCGTTGAATGCCTCACGGCTTTCGGTATAAACATCCTCAAATTCGCTCAAGAGCTCATGCGCCTCATCCTGATCCAGCTTAAGGTATTTTCCTCCCGGAGTCTGAGTCAGATCCATATCCTGATCCGGAACTCTGGTGCCAATCCCGCGTTTACAGCACATATTGACACCCAGATTAGTTATAGCTGCAAGAAGCAGCACATCGGCAGCATCAGCATCCTCGTCGTCGCTGGCGAGGTCTACATGACGACACACAGCTTCGACCAGAAGTTCCGCTATTTCCCACGCATGCAGAACCGCCGCTCCGACATGATTGTACGGGTGGGTAAAATAATTCTTTTCGAGGTCAATATATTTACTTGTACCGTCGTTGTACAGGGCTTCCACCAGCTCCTGATATTCTACCGGATTGTTATTATTTCGCACAACCTTGCCCAGGTTACTGAACAACCCAGCCAGAAAAGCTTCTTCACAATCCCCGCGTCCGAGCTTCTGACTGATATAACGTGAAGCTATAGCACTGCCGACAGATTCCTCCCAGAGCAATTTTTCCAACAGGCCGAACTGCTTGTTAACGCTGCACATACTCGATGCCAGAACCAGACTGCGCACTGTGCGCTCCCCCAGAATCACCAGAGCATTCTGCAACGTCGTTATTTTGCGCACAAGGCCGTAAACCGATGAATTGGTAATCTTCAGCACCCGTGCGGATACTGCCGGGTCCATGGATATGGTATCCGCGAGTTCTTTAATGGACGTATCAGGATCCTGTAACAATTCCAGCGACTTGATTGCGACTATGGGCATGGAGGGGAGATCACCGATATCACCGGCTATTGCATTATAATCAAGCATTTAAACACCTGTTCTGTTGAGAAAACAGGGCCTGCGCACTTCAAGCACGCAGGCCTTGGGAAAACGCACTCCTAAAATCTGCCAAATTCCGAATCATCCAAAGCAATCTGGATACTATCATCTTTCTCGGCACTGGAAGTTCCCCAGTTGTCAGATGATTCCTTTTTCTCAGTCACCGGTTTTGCCGGAAGTGACTTCTGTTCTTTTTTTGCACTTCCTGCAGAGTTGTCAGGCTTAGGAGAAAAACCACGCTGGGCGCGATTCATGGCAGAAGAATAGCTGTCGTGCCCGCCTGCCTCACGCAGTTTAAAATGGGCCAGCAATTCATTGAGCTGGGCGGCCTGGCTGGAAAGTTCTTCGGCAGAGGCCGCGCCCTCTTCTGCATTCGCGGTATTCTGCTGGGTCACATCGTCAATGCGCGCCACACCTTCATTGATCTCGGATATCCCCTGTGCCTGTTCACTGCTGGAAGCCGCAATTTCAGAAATAAGATCATTGACTTTCTGAATCTCCGCCACAATTTCAGTAAAGGCCTCTGAAGTACTGTTAGCAATGGAAACTCCGTGTTCAGCCTTTTCCACCGATCCTTCAATCAGAGCGGCTGTCTCCTGAGCAGCTTTGGCACTGCGCGCGGCGAGATTACGCACCTCCTCGGCAACCACGGCAAAACCTTTCCCGTGCTGTCCGGCGCGAGCGGCCTCTACTGCGGCATTGAGCGCCAGCAGATTGGTCTGGAAGGCAATTTCATCGATCACTTTGATAATCTTGGAGATGTTCTGCCCTGATTCATTGATATCGGACATGGCAGCAACCATCTGCTGCATCTGCTGGTTGCCGTTATCAGCAGCTTTGTGGGCCTGTGAAGCGAGTTTGTTGGCCTGGTTGGCATTGTCGGCATTGGCTTTGGTCTGGCCTGAAAGTTCACTCATCGAAGCGGAAATCTCTTCGACGGAACTGGCTGAATTGGTCGCGCCTTCTGAAAGTGACTGGCTTGCATCTGAAACCTGTGATGCTCCTGCAGCTATCTGGTTCGCTCCCACCTGCACCTGCATCAAAAGACGGGTGAGATCATCACGCACCTTCCTAAGAGCTATACGCAGTGAGTCATCCTTGCTCTGAGGCTCTGACTCAAAGGTCAGATCGCCTGCGGCGAGTTTCTGTAGAGACACCAGAACATCATTCTGAAGAAAATCGGCAAAGCTGTTGATGGTCTTGCCGATGTGCCCGATTTCATCCTTGGATTTGATTTCCAGGCGGCTGTCAAAACGTCCGGCAGCCATGTTGTCAAATATATTCTCCACTGCCAGAAGAGGTTTCTTAACCAGAGCTCCCAGCAGGAAGAAAATAGCCAGAGCTGAAACGACAATGCCACCTGCGCCGGTTAATGCCAAAGAGCCAAGGGTAGCATCCAGATGTTCCATCATTTCAGCGCGTATATCTTCATGAAGACCACGTAAAGCACTCAGGTCGTACCGCAGAAACATTACTCCTGCAAGATCGCCTAGTTGCGCGTCAGAATGGCACATCAAACAATCTTCCTCAAGGATACTGGCTTTAGTAACGATAAGTTCATTGCCCAATTCGTGTTGCTGCATTGCATTGGTGCGCGTAGCAGAGTTGAACATATCGCGGTCAAAAGTGCGGCCAAGAGCGGTGTCGTCACTACTGAAGTTAACTTTTCCCTTAGGAGACACAATACCCAGCTCATTGACATTGTTTATGCGGGAAAGCTCCACGAGCAAAGCAGCAAAGTCATCCATCTCGCCCATCTCGATGGAACTGCGTGAGCCGATTTCATAACCATGAAATATTGTAGCAGCTTGTTCTGAGGCGGCTTCTTCTAACAGTTCAATTTCACTGTCAACCTGCGAACTTACCAAGCCACTTACCTGATTGTTCACCACAAATAAAATGGCACCCATTATCAGGATCAGCAGTAGGATCAGTATTCCGGACACCTTGTTCTGTATACCCATAAAAGCATTCCTTTTCAAAAATTAACAGTTAGTGAAGTAAACTCCGTCTCCTCGCTTTGAACAACACAATATTAAACATATTCTAACCAGGAGAACTTGCTTGTGTTTAGAATTCAATGTTTTCCACCTCGGAATCGTACAGGAGTTTGCCTACATTCAGCAATATCTTCACCTGATCGCCTATTTTGCCCATGCCCTGGATATACTGGGAGCTCCCTCCTGCTGTGGAGCGTGGGGGCGGTTCTATGTTTTCTTTGGGGATATCTGCTACTTCATTAACCTGGTCTACTACCAGTCCCACGGAAGCATCATTGTAATTGACTACGATGATACATGTACGCTCATCGTATTCGCGCGACGGAAGATTGAATCTGGCGCGAACATCCATTACCGGGATCACTTTACCGCGCAGGTTGACCACTCCCTTGATAAAAACGGGCATATCCGGAACCTCAGTAATGCGTTGAATCCCGATAATTTCGGTAACATGCCGAATTTCGATACCGTAGTCCTCACCTGCCATATGAAAGGTAAGATATTTACCTTCCTGGGTATCCTCTGATTCGAACTCATTCACGTTCTCGGCAACGGCCTGGCGGATATCGCTCATATCTATCCTCCCCTGTTTCATTTAATGATGATAATTGATGATGGTGTCACAAACGAAAGATGCCAGAACACCGGTTGGCGCTCCGCCAAGTATTTAAACCACTGTTTTATATACTTGGAATTCCAACTAAACCAGGATAAAAACAATTCCGAGTATAATACATAATTCGAAAACTCGTGTATACATCTAATCTGTAAGAATTTGACGCGTTGTTTACAAAATTCCATAATCTGGCAAGGAGGATTTT
>JBNGCY010000012.1:0-33489 GCA_049975505.1 Desulfuromonadaceae bacterium
AAAGATGAGACCGCCTGTGGTGCAGGATTTGTAGGACGGAACGAATTGACCCTGCTGTTCTTTGCTCCGAGTTGCAACTCGGAGCAAAGCAGCGTACTAGGCCGATCGTAACAAGATCTAATCAAAAGACCGGTGAATAGCATGGCCAGTACGCTGAATCTTATAAAATCGAATAGTTGCTATTCACCACCTCTGCTAGGCCGGGGGTGTAAAAATACAAATTCAGCCCGTCACTGCTCCTGCATAAACGAAGGGGATTTGCCCTCAAACAGCAGGCGCAATCCTACGGACGCACACCCTGTTTGCGACACGTAGATATATAGCTGCGGATGCGGCAGAAGATACGTGCCCCTTCCGGGGAGCGGAAGCAGCCTGATATCTTCTGCTGTACCTTGGTCATGCGCAGATCATTTTCCGCAAGGCTGTTGGAGAATGGAACTTCTTCTTCAACTGCTTTATACTTGCACCGACATCAATATTGTTAATCGTCATTCTGATCACCTGTGTAGAAGATGAGACATCATAACACGGGTTTTCAGAAAGGATTTTTTGTCCGCAGAACGGCGCCTGCCGCGATGTTAAAAATCAAACATCAGCGGGCATGTAGTGCACAAAGCAAGAAGCTGAGAAGGGCTGCTAGCTACCCTCAAAGCTGAAATATAATCACAATATCAGTATTGCCGCCGGAGGGTGTCTGTAATGCTGTCGGGGTTGGCTGCATGAAGAAAAAAATCACCAGATTGCTGATGGTTTTGGGGATTTTTCTCCTCATCGTTGTCGGGGTTACGTTTCTCTTTCGTACGCATCTGAGTGCCTGGGTTCTGACGCTTATTCTCGAAAATCAAGGTGCCCGGCAGGTGAGTCTGGATGTGAGGAGAATCAATAGCGCGCAAATCGATATCGAGCGTCTTGATCTGATCTTTCCGCGCGACAGCGGTTTATTAGGGCTTGAGGTTAAAAACCTGAGAGTAACTTTTGCTCCTGCGCAACTTCTTCATGGACACATCGAGGATGTTGCTGTGGAGGAGCTGATATTGCGCCAATCTGCCATGCCGGAGGGGGATGTCACACCACCCGAAGCGTTTCAAGTCGGGGATTTATTGACTTCATTGAGCAGTGACTGGCATAAGCGGCTTCCATTCAACAGCGCAGGGATCGGCACGCTGCAGGCATGCGGGGATGATCTGCCACAGGGATTTAAGCGCCCTTTGGCTCTGACTGTTGTGCGCACAAATTCCGGAATCGAAATAAAGTGTATGTCTGCTTCGTCTTCTTCCACAGCAGGTATTGAGTTGAAGATGAAAAAAAATGGCAAAAACACGGCCCTGAATGCTGTTGTTGCTGACGTGGGCAAACTGGATATGACCCTGGCCGGGGCACATCTTGACGGCTCCTTTGTTTTTGATCCGGCGCGGTTCAATTCTCTCCTTGCCATTTTCGGAATGGATGCGCTTAACGTTGTTGATCAGATCAATTCCACCCGTGTAAAAAGCAGTTTTGCCTTGAACCTGACACGCTGGCCGCTATTCGAGATGGAGGCGCAGGTTACGGCACATGATTTTGTCCGAAGGACAATAAGACTTAAAGGGCTTGATCTGAAATTTGAGCTTAAGGGCGACGCTTCCGCAGCAGTGGAGCAGGCAGTTCAGAACGCTCGGGTCAACTTTGATATTGAGCAGTTTTGTCGAGACGATTTCCTCCTGACCGGTATTGCAGGACAATTAGAGATAACGGCCGCGCCAGACAGCAGCTACCATCTTGATAAGACCTCTGTTTTGGAGGTTGCGAAGTTCAAAAATGCGCAGGTCGCTTTTGAGTCAGCATCTTTTCCCCTGAGAGGAACCTTTGGGTTGACGGAGAATAAGCATTTCGAAATGCAACTCGAAGGTGCGCCTCCGTGGCGATTGCACGAGCTTAAATATGCTGGCGCTAGCATTGCGGAGGCATCCATCCATGCGGCGCTCGATGTTCATCTGACACAGATGGGAGGACGCATCACCTTTTCTCCCGATTTCGATGTCACCCTTGACCGCCTTGAACGTGACGACATACGGATTCCATCTCTGGGCTTACGCCCCTCGGATACAGTTGAGATGCAGGGTTGGCTGGATGATGAACTGAGGTGGCGTCTGGAAAGCAGTCGCTGGCTGCTTAGTGCGCCTGTGGTCGAAAACGCTCGGATGCAGGTCAGTTCAGGTGGGGTTGCCCTCAGTCTGAAGCAATTTTATGCTGATGGGCATGGCGTTTTCCTTACGGGGAAGGCTCAGGTGCAATGGATCGCCATGAATATGGACACCGGGAAGGTCAGATTGCGTGATCTTATCCTTGACGGTTTCCTCTCCCCGCAAGGGCTTGAAGGAGAAGGGAATTTTCTGCTATGGCCTTACCCCGAGCGGATTTCTTATGCAGTGAAGCATGAGTTTGAGTCAGAACAGGGAACGTTCCTGTTGACGACGCCCACCTCTTTGCAGCTGAGTGAGGATTTCCCTCTCAGCCGTTTGCTCGAACCATGGAACTTCCCCGGCGATGCAGTCAATGGCCGGATCAATTTGAGCCTGGATGCCGCATGGTCATCGACGCGCGCACCGAGTGCTACAGCTGATATCGAGCTTATCGACATCGACGGCGTATGGCGGGAGATCGCGTTCAGCGGACTGTCTTTGACTCACAGAATCAGGATATGGCCGGTTTTGCAATCAATGAACCGGGCCCAGCTCACGCTGGATCTTATTGTCGCATCCGGGATGCCTGTTACCGAGATCCAGGCGATTTTCAGGATTGGCCAGGCGGGTCAGATATTGGACGCTCCACTCAATGTAAACGTTGAGCAAGGACATTTTAGCCTGCTCGGCAGTACTTTTGAGTTGCAACCCTTCACTTACCGCAGCGATGCAGCTAAAAATCAGCTCAGGATCAAAGCTGCCAGGCTCGACCTGGCTCGTTTGACTCCTTTGTTTAAAACGGAGGGGCTGGAGATCAACGGGTCAGTGGAGGCCGTTCTCCCTGTGGAGATCGGGTCTGACGGGGTGGAAATGATTTCCGGTTTCATGCGTCAGAACGGCCCCGGCGTTATTAAATATCGTCCCCGGGATCGTGAAGCGCTGAGGCGGGCGGGAATGCCGGATATCGTTATCAGAGCGCTGGAGAATTTTCACTACGACAGTCTGGAAAGCGATATTACCTATCAAAAAGATGGCCAGTTGGATCTTGCCATCCGTTTACGCGGGAACAGCCCGACGGCCGGGACTGAACGCCCTTTTCACCTTAACCTCAATGTCGAACAGAATCTCCTTTCTTTGCTCGAAAGCCTGCGATATAGTGAAGTTTTCGAGCGTAAAATTGAAGAATATATGCAAAACAGAAAATAACGTTCAGTGTGAGGTCCATTGGCGTGAAGACCAATATCCAGGGGTCAGTTTATGATTAGAGTTTTCTGTACAGCCCTGTTGCTGTTGATCGGGGGCGCCGGGTTATGTTCCTGTTCTCCCACAGTCAAAGTGGAAGCGCCGGATGAACCGATCACTATCAATCTCAATGTCAGGATAGAGCATGAAATCAGGGTCAAGGTGGACAAGCAGCTCGATTCAGTTTTGAGTGAAGATAGTGGATTATTCTAGTGGAGAGGAATTATGAAATTCGTGTTTTCCCTGCTGTTGTATATGTTTGTACTCCTGGTTGTTCCAGCTCTTGCCATTGACCTGCAGACGGCCAAGGAGCGCGGACTGGTAGGTGAAATGCCGACTGGTTATCTCGGTTCTGTTGTCGAGCCTGGTCCTGAGATCAAGGAATTGGTTGACGACATCAATGCCAGGCGGAAGGCGAAATATCAGGAGATCGCGGCAAAGAACGGCATCAGCCTCGATAAGGTTGAAAAGCTGGCAGGGAAAAAAGCGATTGAGAAGACCACGCGGGGACAATATGTCAAAATAGGGGGCGAGTGGCGGAAAAAATAGCTCTTAGCATTTCATGAAGCAATAAATATCATGGTCTGATTCTTTCCTGCGGTCTGACTTTTCCTTCCTGAAAGCATCTTAACCGCCCCAAGGCCAGAAGGACCTCGACATTGACTTGCCATCGCATTATGCATAGCGCATGAAATATCCAGCTTTTACTCAAGAAAATCCGCCTCTGGCTCTGTATGCTCTGCTTGCCACCGCAAGTTCCGGTTTCGGGCAGACCTTTTTTGTCTCGGTGTTCGGAGCCAGCCTGCGCCATGAGTTTGCGCTGAGTAACAGTACATACGGCCTGTGCTACGGTGTTGCCACCCTCTGTTCCGCCATGCTTCTGATTCGCTTTGGATCTCTGGCGGATCACTGGTCCCTTTCCAGGATTACGGCTCTGGCACTGATTATCCTCGCATGCGGCTGCGTGGTTCTGGGTTCGGCAACTCACTGGCTTGTGCTTATGGGGGGCTTTCTGCTGATTCGCTTCGGAGGCCAGGCGATGTTGGCCCACCTGGGGATGACGGTTGCGGGGCGCTATTTTCGCCTCGGGCGCGGGCGCATCATGGCGCTTACTGCGGCTGGATTCCCCCTCGCAGAGGCTGTTCTGCCTGCGATGGCGGGTTTCGTCCTGGCACATAACTGGTGGGGCGGATGGCGTCTGCCGTGGTTTGGCGCTGCGATATTCCTCCTGCTTCTGGTATTGCCGCTGATGGTTTCTCTGGCGCGCGGAGCACGGCATCCGGCCCGTCTTGCGGCAGCACAGGATGATGAGGCCGGCCAGCACCTCTCTCGCGCTGAGGTGTTGAAGGATCCGGGCTTCTATCTGGTTCTGCCCGCTACCCTGGCGGCTCCTTTCAGTGTCACTGCCCTTATGTTCCATCAGAGCACTATAGGTGAATTGCGCGGCTGGTCTCTGGAGGTGATAGCGACATCGGTGAGCTGTTTCGCCCTGGGTCACTTTGTGAGCCTGTTTGGCGCCGGGCCCCTGGTCGACCGGGTCGGGGCCCAGCGGGCTTTTCCCCTGATCCTCCTGCCCATGTTTTCCGGTATGCTGGTGCTCGCTTTTACCGCAGCGGGCTGGACGCCATACCTGTATCTCGGGCTGGTGGGCACAACCATGGGCGGCTCGGGGACAGCTAACGGAGCCCTGTGGCCGGAGCGTTACGGCACCCGCCATATCGGAGCGATCCGCTCTGTAGCGCAGGCAACCCTGGTTTTTTCCACCGCGTTGGCACCGTTTCTGGCCGGAGCGGTTCTCGACAGCACTGCCTCAGCCACAACAATGGCGCTGTCCCTCGGAGGGGGCATCGCCCTGGCGGCAGTGCTGGGGTGTACTGCCCCTGCAGTGCCGCAGGGGAATAAAGGGTAGACTGTGGATCAGGTGCCTGGTTTGTCATTTCATACTCCGACTTTCGAACTCGGAATAATATGCTAAAGTTGTACTTATTAGATCGCAGTTATGTTTCATTCCCAGAAAAATCCTCACCGCCGGTGCGAGCGGATACATTGAAAAACCTATAAATCCTGATACCTTTGCGGATCAGATAAAATATTATCTCGCAGGAGCAGATTCTTGAACGTACTGATTGCCGATGACAACCCCGAGAACCTGTATATGCTTGAAGCCCTCTTTCGCGACAGCGGCTACAGGGTCTATACCGCTGCGGATGGCATGGCCGCCCTGGAATTGATACAGCGCGAGCATATCGATGTGATAATCAGCGATGTGCTTATGCCGCGCATGGACGGATTTCAGCTGTGCCGCAGTGTCAAGACCGATAAAAATCTGCGCCATATCCCCTTTATTGTCTATACCGCTACCTATACCAGCCCTCAGGATGAAGCGTACGCCCTGAAACTCGGGGCCGAGCGCTTTATTCTCAAGCCAGCTGAACCGGAGGAATTTCTCACCGTAGTGCGTACGGTGGTGCGTGAGGCCGAGGAATCCATCCCCACCGCTGCCGCTGGCGCATCTTCTCTGGGAGAGGATGAGTCCCTGCGGCTGTACAGCGAACGCCTAGCGGAGCGGCTTCAGTTCAAGATCGAACAGGCGCAGGAGGAAATTGAAGCGAGACGCAGAACGGAGCATAAATTGCGAGAGAGCGAAAGACGCCTCAAAGCTGCGCAATGCCTTGCCCGTGTGGGTGATTTCACCTGGGATGTTGCGCGGGACAAGATCACCTGGTCTGATGCGCTGTTTGACATCCTCGGATATCCCAAGGGCATTCATATCAGCTTCGAGTGGATCAATAATAAGGTGCATTACCCGGAAGATCTGCCTCGGATTAAACGCTGGCTTGACGACGCCCTAGCTTCGGGCAGTGAATATCTGCCCGCATTTGAATACCGCCTGCTGCGCAGTGACGGCGAGTATATCCATGTCCATACCGTAGGAGAGATCAGGCGCGATGAACACGGAAATGCAACTGTATTTGCTACGATTCAGGATATTACTTCCCGCAAAAAAGCTGAAATAAGCCTGCGCGAAAGTGAACAGCTCTTCCGGAGCATCTACGAACACAGCGGTATGGGGCTGAGCCGGGTATCTCTGAATTTCAGAATTGAGCATGCCAACAAAGCTTACTGCGATATGCTCGGCTATACTCCGGATGAGATCGTGGGGATGCACCTGAAGGATATTACCCGACCTGAAATCCTGGAGGAAAATCTTGAGAAGCAAAGACAGCTCGGACGCGGTGAGATTGATCATTTTCGCCTTGAAAAAGGATTCATACATAAAGCCGGGCACACGGTCTACGGCATCCTTGATGCGAATCTGATCCGGGATAGAGAGGGGAAACCGGAGTATTTTCTCGGCGGGGTGGTCGACATCACCGAGCGCAAGGAGCTTGAACAACAACTCCTCCAGGCGCAGAAGCTCGAATCCATCGGGCGTCTCGCCGGCGGCGTCGCCCACGACTACAACAACATGCTCGGCGTCATTCTCGGCAGCGCCGAACTTGGCCTCAAACAGATAGAACCCGAGCACCCCGTCCACGCCAGACTCAAACAGATTCGCAGCGCCGCGCGCCGCAGCGCCGACATCACCCGTCAGCTCCTCGCCTTCGCGCGCAAACAGACCATCGCCCCTCAGGTGATCGACCTCAACACCGCCGTCGGTCAGATGCTCAACATGCTGCGTCGCCTCATCGGTGAAGATATCGAACTCACCTGGATTCCCGGAACAGACACCGGCCAGGTCGAAATAGACCCCGTCCAGCTCGACCAGCTCCTCGCCAACCTGTGCGTCAACGCCCGCGACGCCATCAGCGGCAGCGGTAAAATCACCATCGAAACCGCCAACGTCCAATTCGACGCCGCCTACTGCAAAACCCACCAGGGCTTCAAACCCGGCAGCTACGTCATGCTCGCCGTCAGCGACAACGGCTGCGGGATGGACAAAGAAACCCAGGAACACATCTACGAACCCTTCTTCACCACCAAAGACAGCGGCAAAGGCACCGGCCTCGGCCTCGCCACCGTCTACGGCATTGTCAAACAGAACCAGGGGTTCATCAACCTCTACAGCGAACCCGGCCGCGGCACCACCTTCCGCATTTACCTCACACGCCACACCCGGGAAACCACCGCCCCCGCCCACAAAGAAGAACGCTCCTCTGCCGGGCACGGGCAGCAGATCCTCGTCGTCGAAGACGAACCCACCATGCTCGAACTCAGCGTTATGATGCTCGAAGAACTCGGCTACGAAGCCATAGGCGCGCAGACTCCAAACGAAGCCCTGCGGGTTGCAAAAGAAAATCCCCACATCAGCCTCCTTCTCACCGACGTCGTCATGCCCGGAATGAACGGGCGCGAACTCGCCCATCAGCTACAGGAGCAGCACCCGCAGCTAAAAACCCTGTACATGTCCGGTTATACCGCCAACGTCATCGCCCATCACGGCGTACTCGAAAAAGGGGTGCACTTCATTCAGAAGCCATTCTCCCTGCAGGATCTGGGGGAAAAGCTGAAGGAACTTCTCTAGGAATCCGGAATCTTCCTTAAGAGTGTGGCTTCGCCGGTTTTTTGCTCCTCCAGCCCATGTTATATTATTCCATGTTGGTTAATAAACCTGATACGAAAGGAGTTTCAACCTATGGAGTACACACAGATAGGTGATTTGAAGAAAGTATCCCGCGTCGGTCTTGGAACCTGGGCCATCGGCGGCTGGATGTGGGGTGGTACCGAAGAGCAGGAATCTATCGCTACCATTCATGCTGCCCTCGACCGGGGCATCAACCTCATCGATACCGCCCCGGTATACGGCTTCGGGCGCTCTGAGGAGATTGTGGGCAAGGCGCTCGCGCAGGGAGATTACCGTGAGCGTGCGGTGCTGGCGACCAAAGTGGGACTGAACTGGAACGACGGCAAGGTGTTCCGCGATTCACGCCCCGAACGTATTGAGCAGGAGGTGGAAGATTCCCTCCGGCGGCTGCAGACGGATGTGATCGACCTGTATCAGGTGCACTGGCCCGATCCCCTCGTCCCCATCGAGGATACTGCAAATACGCTCTTGAAGCTCAAACAGGCCGGTAAGATCCGCGCCATTGGGGTGAGCAATTACAGCCCCGAAGAACTTAAGGCGTTTGCCGGGGTCACAGCGCTGGATTCCAACCAGCCCCCGTACAATCTGTTCGAGCGGGGGATTGAGGAGGACGTCAAACCTGCATGTGAGGAACTCGGTGTCGCCCTGGTTACCTACGGCGCCCTGTGTCGTGGTCTCCTGAGCGGTAAAATGTCGTCTGAGCGTGAATTTGTCGGGGATGATCTGCGCCAGTATGATCCGAAGTTCAAGCAGCCGCGCTTCGATCAGTATCTGCGCGCGGTGGAGCGTCTGGAGGAGATCGCACAGCGCTATGAGCGTAATGTCCTGCATCTTGCGGTACGCTGGGTGCTGGATAGGGGCGCCAATGTGGCGCTGTGGGGCGCGCGCAATCCTGAGCAACTTGATCCTGTAGCCAGAGTGGATGGCTGGAGTCTTGATGCTGCTGCCCTCAAGGAGATTGACGCCATCCTCCAGGAGGAGATCAGTGATCCGGTGGGGCCGGAGTTTATGGCACCTCCGGCGCGCAAAGGGTAATAGCGATTGTTATTTGCCGAAGCAGAACAGTTTGCCATCCTCTAGTGGCAGGGCTTATGGTGCCCATGGAAAGGGCGTCTGTCGCCACGGACGGCGACAGTCGAACGGCCATGGACGGCGCAAAGTGTCCCTTGGAATGGGTGCCATAAGCCTTTGCGGGACAGTTTTCTGATGCTTGACTGGCCTATTCTGAGCCAGGCACCCTCCCATCGAGGATCATGGCTCTTTCCTCATAGGTGGCAAGTATTTTATCCCCGGTCGAAGGAACTCAACTACCATGAAGATTCTGCACACCTCTGACTGGCACCTGGGGCGCTCCCTCTACGGGCGCAGTCGCTACGCTGAATTTGAGGCCTTTCTGGAATGGCTTGTGAAAGTGCTGGAAGAGGAGCAGGTGGATGTCCTGGTGGTTGCGGGGGATATCTTTGACACCACAACCCCGAGCAATCGCGCTCAGGAGATCTACTACCGCTTTCTGTGTCGGGTTGCCGCGCTTGCCTGCTGCCGCCACGTGGTGATTGTGGGGGGCAATCACGATTCCCCCTCGTTTCTCAACGCCCCGGCGCAACTGCTGCGCGCCTTGGATGTCCACGTGATCGGCGCAACCCCGAGCGCTATCGAAGATGAACTTCTTACCCTGCGCGGAGTGGATGGCAGCCCTCAGGCGGTGATTGCGGCGGTTCCCTACCTGCGAGATCGTGACATCCGCACAGTTGAAGCGGGCGAGAGCATGGAGGACAAGCAGAGTAAACTAATCCACGGTATCTGTACCCATTACGCCACAGTTTGTGAACATGGGCATCGTCTGCGCACCAAACTTGAACGCAGTACCCAGCGGGAAATCCCCCTCATTGCCACCGGGCACCTGTTCAGCGCCGGAGGGAAAACCACAGGAGATGATGGGGTGCGTGATCTCTATGTAGGTTCCCTGGCACAGGTGGATGCACAGAGTTTTCCACAGGTGCTGGATTATCTGGCGCTGGGACATCTGCATGTGCCGCAGTGCGTCGGCGCGCAGGAACATATGCGCTACAGCGGTTCCCCGATACCCATGGGGTTTGGTGAAGCGGGGCAGCGCAAGCAGGTGTTAATGGTTGAGTTTTTCGGGCGCACTTCCCAGGTGAATCCCCTTGAGATCCCGTGTTTTCAGCCTCTGCAACGGATTAAAGGCTCCCTGGACGATGTCTGTGCCAGGCTGGAGCGCCTCAAACACGAGCACAGCAACGCCTGGCTTGAAATTGAATATACCGGCGCGGATATCGGCGATACCCTGCGCGAACAGGTGGAACTGGTGCTCGAAGGCTCGGATATGGAGGTGTTGCGTCTGCGCAACTCCACCCTTATGAACAAAGTTATCCACAGGGCTTCTGTGGATGAAACCCTGGACGATCTGGATGAATTTCAGGTGTTTGAACGCTGTCTGGATGCCTATGCCATCGAAGAGGATGAGCGCGCCGAGCTCAAACAACTCTATAGTGAAATAGTTCATACGGTGCGTGAAGAGGACTCCAACGCGGAGTAAGAACCCGTAATAATACAATAAGCTGTAGGTTGGGGCTTATGGCACCCATGGAAAGGGCGTCTGTCGCCATGGACGGCGACAGTCGAACGGCCATGGACGGCGCAAAGTGTCCCTTGGAATGGGTGTCATAAGCCTTCACCTGCTAGTTGCAAAGGAACCGGCATGAAGATTCTGCAACTGCGCTTTGCCAATCTCAACTCCCTCTACGGCGAGTGGAGTATCGACTTCAGCGCGCCTGATTACACCGCCAACGGCATCTTCGCCCTCACCGGACCCACCGGCGCGGGTAAATCGACTATCCTCGATGCCATCTGTCTGGCCCTGTACGGTGCCACCCCGCGCCTGGGGCGCATCACCAAATCCGCAAACGAGATCATGTCGCGCCGTACCGGCACCTGCTTTGCCGAGGTGGTGTTTGCCACCCAGGAGGGACGGTTCCGCTGTCATTGGGGGCAGCACCGCGCACGCAAGAAACCCACGGGCGAACTCCAGAACCCGCAGCATGAAATCAGTGTTGCGGATCAGGAGGGAAAGGTACTCGAACATCAGCTGCGCCGGGTGCTCACCGTAGTGGAAGAAAAAACCGGTATGGATTTCGAGCGCTTCACTCGCTCCATGCTCCTGGCCCAGGGTGGTTTTGATACCTTTCTGCGCGCAGATACGGAGCAGAAATCCGCTTTGCTCGAGCGGATCACCGGAACCGGGATCTACACCGAGATATCGTCGCGCGTGCATGAACGCCAGCGCAGCGAGCGCGAGACCATGAGGATTCTCGAAGCTGAAATAAAGGGGATTCAGATACTCGACCCCGAACAGGAAAACGAAATTTCTGCAGAACTTCAGACCTTCCAGCAGGAGGAACAGAACCTGAACACTGGGCTGGAATCTGCCACCCGCGCTCTATTGTGGCGTAAAAATCTCCTCGCCCTGGAACAGGAGTTGAACTCCCTTGCGCAGGAACGCTCCATCCTGGATAGAGAACTTGCAGACTTTGCCCCCCGCCAGCAGCGTCTGGAATATGCCCAGCAGGCCACCGCGCTTGAAGGTGAATATGCCACCCTCCTCGGGGTGCGTACGCAGCAACGGAGCGCCCAGGAGGAGCTTGCTCAATGCCAGTCCAGGATTCCGGAATTGGAGAAGGTTGCTGACGAGGTACAGACCCAGGTGCAGCAGGCGCAACAGCTCCACAAGCAATCCACGCAGGAACTGCACCACACCCTGCAGCAGACCCAGCAGGTGCGCAGTCTCGATCAGCAATTAAAAGAACTGCAGCAGAAACTTAAGCAGCTTCAGGATACATACGCCGCAGATGCAGACAAGATCCACACCCTGGAGCAGCAGCGTGCCAGGATGCAGCAGCGGCGGCAGACACTCGAGCAGGAACGGAGTGCCGTAGAAAAGGGTCTGAAGGACAACAGCGATGTTGCCGCCCTGATCCCGGAACTGGGTGGGATTAGAACTGGCCTGGAGCAGCTGGAACAACTGCAGCAGGAGATCCGCACTGCAGAGCAGAAGGGCACCGAGTTCAGCCGGGAACTCTCTGAAGCGGAACGCCGCGAGCGTACCCATGCAAAAGAGCTAGAACAGCAGCGTGAACAGGTGCGCAAGACTGAAGAGCAGGCTGAAAACAAGCGCCAGGAGCTGAAACAGTTACTTGCAGGGCGCAAGCTTGCCGAATACCGGCGTGAGAAGGACGCCCTTCAACGTGAGCTTGCCCTTCTGCAGCGCATCGCCGCCCTTGAGGATCAGCGTGCCCATCTGCAGGAGGGGCAACCCTGCCCTTTATGCGGAGCCACGGCGCATCCGTATGCCACTGGTGAAGTGCCGGAGCAGAGTGAAACCGAGGCGCGGATAGAAACGTTCAATACCCTGATAGAAAATGCCGAAGGGTTGCAGCAGGAAATTGAAAAAATGCAGACGAAGGCGGAACAGGATCGTACCGCCCTGACCCTGCTGAATACTAAGGGCGCGACCCTGGAATATGCGTGTCAGCGCGCGCAGGAGCGTAAGGAGGATAACGCAACCACCCTGAAAGAGTTGCAGCGGCGTTATGCGGCGCAGCTCGACCCCCTGAAACAGCGCATCGAGGCCTTTGGCGCGCAATTCGATCCACAGGTGCCGCAACAGAGCGTGGCTTATCTGACTCAACGGGTGGAGGAGTGGCAGGCCCTGGAGCAGCGCCAGACAGGGCTTAATGCTGAACTTACGCGCGTGGATGCGGAAATCGAGCGTCTCAATGCCGTCCTTGAGATGCAGTTTACGGCGTTGGAGAAACAGCAGCAGGAGTTGGAACATCAACGCAGGGCAGATGAGCAGCTGCAGCACCAGCGCCATGAACTGTTCGGGGATAAGGACCCCGATGAGATGGAGCGCCGTGCCCGCCAGCAGGCGGAGAATGCGGAACAGGAATACACCCGGCGGCAGACCCGCCTGCAGGCGGCGCAGCAGCGTCTGACCGAGGTCCGCAATCGCCTTGAGACCCTGAAACTGCAGATAGACAAGCGCGCTACAGAGCTTAAAGAACTGGAACTGAACTTTCTGCACCAATGCAAAGAGGCCGGGTTTGCGAGTGAAACGGCATTCAGGGAAGCCCGTCTTGAGGCTGAAGAGCGCCGGAAGCTGGAGGAGGAAGCGCGCCATCTGCACCAGCGCCATCTGGAGGTGGAGACCAGGATAAAGGATCGGAGCGCGAAGCTCGAACAGGAGCGTGCTCAGGAGCTAACCCGTGCCGGGGCGGAGGAATTGGAGCAGCAGAGCGAAGAGCTGAAGGAACAGCTGGAGAAAGTGCGTGCCAGAAGGGTGGAATTGCAGCATCAACTGCTCGAACACGCCCTCGCCCTTGAGCGTATCCGGGAAAAAGAGGGCGCTATCCGGGCCCAGCGCCAGGAGTGCGCCAGGTGGGAGCGTCTTCACGGCCTCATCGGCTCAGCGGATGGCAAGAAATTCCGCAATTTTGCGCAGGGGCTCACGTTTGAAATGATGGTAAAGCATGCGAATGTGCAGCTCGGCAGAATGAGTGAACGCTATCTGCTCGTGCGCGATACGGAGCATCCCCTCGAACTCAATGTGATGGATAACTACCAGGGCGGCGAAGTGCGCTCGACGCGCAATCTCTCCGGCGGGGAGAGCTTTATTGTCAGCCTTTCTCTCGCCCTCGGGCTCTCAAGCATGGCCAGCCGCAACATCCGCATCGATTCGCTCTTTCTCGACGAGGGTTTCGGCACCCTGGATGAGGACACCCTGGAAATCGCCCTCGAAGCTCTGGCCGGTCTGCACCAGGAGGGCAAGCTTATCGGGGTTATTTCCCACGTGGGCGGACTCAAGGAGCGCATCCCCACGCGCATAAAGGTAAAACCGCAACCGGGAGGCAAAAGCATCCTCACCGGTCCCGGGGTGGCGAAGGGGTGATTGTAGGGAATCGCTCAAAATACCCATTGGATACTGCCTGCCAGCTGGACAAAACGATCTTCGTCCTCGCCGTATTCCTGCCCACCTGTGAGCTGGAGGGAAAGGGTCAGGTTTTCTCCCAGCCGTGTGGTTACAAACACCTCCCCCTGGTGCAGGAGCGAGTTGTCGCGCACGGCGTGTTCGAGCTGATATTCGAACTCCAGTGCCAGCCGTGCGTTCAGGGGCTGTTTCCAGTTAAGGGTGGTATTGAAAATGGTTTCACGCTCCCGGGTATAATACCCTGAGCCTGCGGAAATTTGGAACTGCGGCATGAATGCGGGATGCCACAATAGCTGCAAATTTCCATTCCACTGATCGGGCCTGTCACTGGCGTAGGCTTCGTAATACACGCTTGTAACCAGTTCCGTTGCAGCCCCCAGGCGTCGTCCGTAATTGATGCCGCTGAGCTCCTGCGCTCCTATATTCAGCTCAGCACGCCCAGTATTCAGATCATACACAGGCTCCGGATCGCGCTCGCGTGAATGGCTCAGAGAAAGCCACGATTGTTGCATCTGCCAGGTCAGAACCGCAAACCCGGTAAGGAGTTCCTTACGTTTATCCAGGCGATAGTATCCGAGGCCGTCATTGTCAAAGGTTTCGTAACGTATCCGGGTCTGCAGAGTCAGATTTTTGTACAAAGCTGTTTGCATCTGGGCGAAGATGCCTCTGCGCTCCAACCTGAAATCATAGTCATCAAAAACTATGCTGTACTGTCTGATGCTTCCATCCAGCGCACCCAAACTTATGCTCAGGTCAGATCTGAAATTGCGCCGCGCCTGAAGCTGTACGGTCTGCTCGCGCCAGCGATACAGGTACTGAGCAAATTCTTCAAGGTATTGTTTGTCATGCAGATAAAAATAGTCGCTTCTTAATATCCAGCCGGATGAATCAGCATTGGGCAGATTGCGATGCTTCTCTGTAGCCGTTCCTCCCAGATCAGAAAGGGACGAGGTATTTCCACTGTCCTGATCAAGAAGGCTGCGATTCTCCTCCAGCAGCCGGATAAAGGAATCATCTGACACTGACGCCTCATATTCCTGACATACAGCGTTGCCCGTTACCGACAGGAACAACAAAATTACCCCTGCAATTATGTGTTTTCGGGAAACCAACATTCTCCTGCTTCTCTCAAACGGATAGCTATAAGCTTCAAATATCTGCTTTGCTGCATAAAACTGCCGGGTCAAAACGGTTATGGCTTTGACCCGGCACAAACAATACACACAATGCTATGTCAGCCTGCTGTCTGGTTTTTATCAGCGCTGCATACGCCCTTGGCCCTGTCCTGCCCAGTCCGGACGACCAGATCCATCCAGGAGCTGCTCACCCCCTGCAGCATAGGTGTCACATACGCCGTCGTTGTCCAGGTCAACAAAGTTTTCAGCTCCGGCACCCATTCCAGTACCGCGCTCGGGGCGGGTATCACCAATTCCGTCGCCGTCAGTATCTACCATATAGGTGCCGGTGCCGGCATTGGCGCCACGAAAGCGCGAAGCCGTTGCAAGAGAAGGAATAGCCATAGCGGCGATCATTGCGATTACGATAGTTTTCTTGGTGTAGCTGGTCATGGTTAAGACTCCTTGAAATAGTTGTGAGAAAAAAGAATTATTGCGCCGGCTTGCCACAGCTTTAAAGCGATAAGTGTGCCAACACATAAGATATTTGCGTAACCACCCGAATTTACAGAATTTATATCTGTCCATGTTCTTCAAAGTATACCCGGAAAGCGCAACATCTTTTTTATCTCACTTTCCTGATTCGACAATTATGCACCTCCGATTCGACATAATTGTCGAATTCGCCCGGGTTTTGATAGCCACCCATATAGACATAAACCTGTTTTTATGTTTTGCAGTTTGACCTACGGGGTCTATATTCCATATCATTCAACTAAGAATATTTACTCTTCCCCAAGCATTCAAAAAGTCGAAACGCCCCTATGCCTCTCTTCCAGCCAAGCGGTTCTGTTGTATGAACAAAGCGGTATTTCATGTCTGTGTCTTTAATATAACCCTCCTGGTGCTCGCGTTGTGTGTAAGCAACAGATCTGAAGCCGCTCAGTTCAGTATCGATCTTGCAGGGGCATATTCCTCCAATATGGAACGCGAATCCGGCGGGGAAGCGGGTTTTTTTGTTTTCACCCGCTTTGCTGGGCAGGCCCTTTTGCCACAAATACTGAACCTGGACTCTCAAATTGGTCTTATTCTGGAGGATAAACGCTACCAGGGGGGCGCTTCAGCACAGTTGGGCGAATTATATGTTGGTGGTTTCCTGTATCGGGGCAATATTATCGAGCTGAGCTGCACCGGCTCGGGCACCTATGACAGAGACAGCCTGGTTCCCGAGGATGACTTTTATGCTGCGGCCCTGGAACCGCAGGGCGTAATTCATCTGACGCCAACCCTTGATCTGGGCGTGGCATATTATGTGCAGTGGAGAAACTATGCCGACAAGGTGGAATTGCCTGGAACAGGGGGGATGCGGATGGAACACGCCTCAATGGGAAAGCATACACCTGCAGATAAAATTAAACTTGAAACACGACGGGAACAAACCCGGCGCACCCACCTGGGACTCACCTGGGTACCGCGAGCAGACATGCTCATTACGGCTGCAGGCACCTATAGCGATAATTCAGCATCCGTTGCCATGGAACGCTGGTATGCATGGGGAGGGGAAATGGGGCTGACATGGGAACTGAGGCCGACTTTAGGGGTTAATCTCCTTGGAGGTGTGGTGCGCCAGAAATATCCCGAAACCAGAAACAACCGGGCAGATACCATCAAACACGCAGGTCTTCACGCAAACTACTATCTTGAGCGCGGGGAACTGTACCTGGGGCTGGAGTGGGAACGCGATTCCAGTAATATTGCAGCAGAAACATACTCTGTGCGGACAATAACATGCGGTACACGTATTTATTTTTAATATATCTGCTTCTGCTTTTGCTTCGGGGGGTACCCTGTGAAGCGCAACAGCCGGTTCTGGGCACTGTTACCAGTATCGATAGCATTCATGCGCGCGCGTATATCGAAACTCGCTCAACCCTGTTCGGAGATGGGGGAGAAGAGATAGTTCTGGATCTCTCTCAACTTGAGGAAGAAAGCTGGAATAAACTTCGGCCCGGCGACAGCATTAGAGCATGGACGGATGCCCCAACTGCGCGCTCCGCAGCATCCATTACGCGTTTCATACAGTCCTGGTCACAGAGGTCAGGCAGCGCAGCGGATCTCACCGGGGTACGCCGCCGCCTGAGTCGTGAGGCCATGGGCGGCAGCAGTCATTCTATGCGCAGTACCGGAGGTATGGGAGGAAGTGGGTCTGGTGGTGGAAGAAGCAGTGGAGGGAGGCGATGAAGCGTCTACGCCTGCCCGGCTCGCTTCAGACCCCATCGTGGAAATGGAATCTCATGATAATGGCGGTGTTTGCCAGTGCCGCCATTGTCTATGTGAGTTGGCAGTTGAAACAGAATAGAGCGAGTTTTTACCAGCATGCCCTGGAGCATGCCCGCCTGATTGGTGAAATTATGGCGCGCAATGCAGAGCAGGCTGCAAGCGCACAACAGCTCTACACTGATGTCATAGCCGCCTTCTTGAGCAGTAGTGCCGACTTTATTATCTACCTGGATGGTATTGAGCCCTTTGCGCCTTCCGAACTCGAGGCCTTCGCGTGGGAAAACGGCCTGGTGCTTATCGGGATTGAGCGCAAGGATGGAAGTTTTTCCAGATACCCTGACCAGTGGCCGGCCGATGTGAACAGCTTGCAATCGGCCGGTCTTCACCATTTGGCGCAGCAGCATCTCTATGTTCTCAGACGTACCCACCCGGAGATGACCTTGACCCTGGCCATTCCAGCCACAAGGCTCGAAAAACTACAGGAACAGCTGAGTCAGGCTCACCTGCTCGAACTCCTTGCAGGATTGCCCGGGATTGCATACATAAACACCTCCGCAGCACCAGAGGGATCATCTCTTGCTGAACCTGGAGTGCAGATGCGCGACGCAACCCCCTTTCCGATAGCTGAAGCACGTCTGCCCCTTGAGGGAGATAAATACTTGATAGTGGGGCTGGAGGCAAAGCTCTATCATCAGCGGCGTCAGGCTCTGTTTATGGAATTGGGAGGTCTTGGTGTACTGCTGTGCTTCACGGGCGCCATTCTGGCATGGGTGTTGTATCAACAGCAGCGCCTCATGGTCCGGCATACCAGAGAGCTCGAACGTCGCCTCGCCCAACAGCATGAAGAGGCTGCGCTCGGGCGTGCCGCCGACAGTATCAGTCATGAAATACGCAATCCCCTCAATGCCATCAGCATGGGTCTGCAGCGCATAGAGTTCGAAGCGCATCTCGAGCAGGAGCACGCCAACCTGGTGCATGCAATGCAGCAGGCAGTGAAGCGCAGCACCACCATTGTCACCCAGCTGCAGCGTTTCGCGCGTCCGTTAAAACCGCAATATGCCCTGACCAATTTAAATATTCTTTTGCAGCGCAGCATGGATCTCTACCGCCCCATGGCCCATGAGGGAAATATTGAGTTGATGGATTTCTCGGAGGAAGAAGAGTGTGTTATCCAGGCGGATGCGGCATTGCTTGAGCATGCTCTCGAGAATCTGATTAAGAACAGCATAGAAGCCCAGCCTCATGGAGGCAGAGTCGAAGTTCGCCTGCAACAGCAACCTCAGGGCGAAGTGGTGATAAGCGTGGGCAATCAGATAGATGCAACAGCCTCTATTGATATGGATGCCATTCTGGAGCCCTATGTATCGAGTAAAGCACGCGGTACCGGACTTGGGCTGCCCATGGTGGAAAAAATTGTGCGCGCGCATGGCGGGGAGGTACGCATAACCAGGCCGCACAATAACTGGTTTGAAGTCGCCATGATTATCCCCCTATCGGAGCCTGAATAAATCCAAGCCAGGAGCTGCAAGGAAACATCAACCATGCACATACTCACAGTAGATGACGAACAGGATCAACGCGATATGTTATGTGGCTTCCTGCGCCGTGGCGGCTATACGGTGCTCGAAGCGGATTCAGGCGAACATGCCCTTGAGATGTATAAGGCCCAACCCGTGGATGTGGTTCTCCTCGATCAGAAGATGACGGGCCTCAGTGGAGCTGAAACCCTGCAGCATTTGCGGCATATAAATCCACATGTACGCGTGATTATGATTACGGCCCATGGAGCCATCGCCACGGCGGTGGATGCCATGAAACACGGGGCGCTGGACTTCATCGAAAAACCCGTGGATCTGCGCTATCTGAAGCAACTTATCTGCGATATTGAAGAGCAACTTCAGGTGGAACAGGATATGGAGCAGATCGAGCATGAACATGAAGAACGCGACTTGCCTTTTCCTGTGGTTGGAACCAGTGCCCCTATGCAGCGTGTTCTTTCCATTCTGCGCCGGGTATCGGCGCAAGCATGGCCGGTATTGCTCCGCGGCGAAACCGGTACCGGCAAAGAGCTGTTCGCACGTCTGGTGCACGGCTTGAGTCCGCGCCATGCTGAGCCATTTGTCGAAGTCAACTGTGCCGCCATACCGGAGAATTTATTTGAAGCGGAGCTGTTCGGGCATGAAAAAGGGGCTTTTACCGGTGCCGAGCGCGCCCGCAGTGGACATTTTGAAAACGCCAACGGCGGCACCCTGTTTCTGGATGAAGTGGGGGAGCTCCCCCTGATCCTCCAGGCAAAGTTGCTCCGGGTCCTGCAGGAGCAGCGGATCCAACGCGTAGGGAGTAGCGCAACCCGCGCGGTGGATGTGCGGATCGTGGCGGCGAGTAACCGCAATCTGCACCACATGGTGCAACAGGGAAGCTTTCGCGAGGATCTCTACTATCGCCTGAATGTCTTTGAGGTCGAGATACCCCCTTTGCGCGAGCGCAAGGAAGATGTCCCCGCCCTGGTGGAGTTTTTCCTGCACAAGTATGCCCTTCAGGGGCATCATTTTGCCCCCGATGCACTGGATCAACTGCTTAAATATGATTTCCCCGGCAATGTGCGCGAATTGGAGCACGTTGTCCAACGGACCACTGCTTTAAGTCGCACCAACGTAGTCCGGGCGCAGGATCTGCCTGTGGAAATAACCCGGGATAACAGAACGGAAAATCCGGACCAATCCCTGTGTGCCAGAGTGGCTGAGTTTGAACAGCGCCTGCTCGAAGAAGCCCTCGCAGACAATGGAGGCGTGCAGGTGAAGGCCGCGGCCCAACTGGGAATCAGCGAACGGGTACTGCGCTACAAAATAACGAAGTACGGTATAAACAGAAGCTGATGTCAGTTACCTGAGGCCATTTAAAATTGATGGCGGCGCAAAAAGTCCGCCCTACGGCGTTACGGCGCTTTTCAGGACCTCGACATACTACATGTATGCCTTCGCCCCTGAAAACCCACCAGGTCTTGCAGGACAAAATTTTTGCTTAGCCATCTTATGATTTTTGCGAAAGCATCAAAATTGAGATAAAAAATTAGATTCCCACCTCATCCAGAGTGCCGGCGGCGAGGCGGTATTCGAGCCCGGCACTGGCGAGAGCATAGCGGGAGCGCTTGAGCTGCGCAAGGGCTTCGAGCACTTCAGCTTCAGCGTCGAGAAGGTCGTTCATGGTTCCTTTGCCGCTCGCGTATTTGAGGTGTTCGATGCGCCTCGCCTCCAGCGCGCTCGCATGGGCGCGGGAGTATGCTTCCACCCGCGCTGAAGCGGTGTCGATGGCGGCGCGGGCCTGCTCCAGTTCTTCCTCCACTGCAAGGCGCAGTTCCCGTGTCCTGGCGTGCGCCGCATCAGCCTGGGCGCGGGCTTTGCGTACCCGGGCGCTGCGCAATCCTCCGTCGAACAGGGGCATCTGCATGCGGACCCCGAGGATGTAGTCGTCTTCAAACCCTTCTGCTGCGTCAGTGCCTGCGCCACGCACATCTCCGAGATCTTCTGCGCCGTACCAGCCTGCACTCGCAAAGAGGCTTATTTCAGGAAAATACGTACGTTTTGCACTTTTTATTTCGGCGCTGGCGGCTTTTTCCCGCCTGCTTGCGGCGGTAATGTCGGCGCGCTGGGGTGTGGCGCTTAAGTTCTGCCCTGCAGGCATAAATCCCAGGGAGGGATCAGGGTCGAGAGCTGGCAGTTCATGCGCTCTGATGCCGATGATGCGCGCGAGCTTTGCTCTGGCGCTGCGTGTCGCTCCCGCATATTCACTCACCAGGGCTTCGGCGCGTGCCACACCCGTGCGTGCTTTTAGCATATCCAGCTTCGCGGCGCGCCCCTGTTCCAGCATCGCTGCGGTGTTATCGCGAACCTCCACCAGACTGGTACGGCTCGCCTGCGCGGCGCTGTGGAGTTCGGTGTAGGTCAGAACCTCAAGATAGGCACGCGCGGTGGAGTAGATCAACTCCTGCTCGCGGCGTTCGAACGCGGAGTTCTGCGCGGCGGCGTACTGGAGGGCGGCATCCAGGGCGCTGCGCCGGGCACCGAAATCAGTGAGGAGGTAGCGCGCCTCCAGGGTGAGCTGATGCAGGTTGTCGGCAAAGGACTGAGAGCCGGGAGCCAGGCCGGGGATCATGGCGTGCTCTTCCTCGCTCCAGGCGCTCTGGGCCGCGATATCAAGGCGGGGGCGCAATGGCGCGCGGGCCAGATCCGCATCCGCGTGCTGCATTTCCACCTCGGCGCGCGCCGCCTTCAGCCCCGGATTGTGTGCCAGCGCCATGCGGATCGCCGCATCCAGGCTGAGATGCTCCCCCTTTCGGGAATGCTCTTGTTCTTGCTCCTGCTCCTGTGTCTTCGCTTGCGCCTGTGCCTGTGCCGGAGTCCATGCCGTTGCCAGGAGTCCGGCTGTGAGCAGCGCTAACACAGCGGAAATGCTGCGAGCCAGGCAGAAACCGCCGCGCACGCGAGTGGCGAAAGAATCAGCCACAGAGTATATCAAAGGTACATATACCAGGGTGACCACAGTGCCGAGGATCAGCCCTGAGGCCGCGGCAATTCCCAGGGGGCTCATGCGTTCGAGTCCCACCGCCATCTCGAATATCAGCGGCGAGAAGCCGATCACCGTAGAGGTGGCGGTCATGAGGATGGGGCGCAGACGCAGTTCCACCGCCTGGAGGATGGCATCCTCCTTCTCCATACCGTCGGCACGCGCATTGACGATGAAATCGAGCATCAGGATCGCGTTGTTGACGATGGTTCCTCCGAGCAGAATCATCCCCATCATCGCCGGCATGCACATGGGCTTGTTGAACACCAGCAGTCCCCAGACCGCTCCGGCAAGGGCGAGAGGGATGGAGAGCATGATGGTTACCGGATGGAGCACGGAGCGGAACAGCGCCATCAGCAGAATGAAGAGCAACACCAGCCCTACACTTAAGGCGCGCCCCAGTTCCCCCTGACTTTCCTGCATATCGCGTACGCTCCCCGCCATCTCCATGGAATAGCCCGCCGGCAGGGAGATCCCTTTCAATGCCTGCATTGCGTTCGCGCTTACCTCGGCGATGGTGCGCACCCTGTTGCCCGCAGTGATATCCACGGTGCTGCGCAGGTGCTCACGGGTCTTAAACGGCTGGGTGTACACTTCCTCGATCTGCGCCAGGGAGCTCAGAGGCATCTGCACCGGGGTGCTTTCGGTTCCTGCCGGTTTTACCGGGATGTAGATTTCGTCCAGGTCTTTGGTGCTGTGCCTGAATTCCTCCGCCAGGCGCACACGGATGGGGATGTCGAGGAACTGCTCCAGGCGCATGCTTGAGGCAATCCCACCCTGAACCGCGCTGCGTACCGTATCTCCGAGGGCTGCCGGGGAGGTGGAGTAGAGACGGGCGATGTGGGGATCGATGACGATATTCTGCTCCAGCTTGTCCATATGCCAGGAGCGACGCAGATCGGTGAGGCCGCGCACCTGCTGGAGGCGCTGCATCGCTTCCTCGGCGAGGTGGTCGAGCACACGGGTATCCGGACCGGAGATCACCAGGTTGAACGGCGCCTTGGTGGTGGCTACCGGGGTGGCGCCGTATTCTGAGACCCGAAACGATTTAATATCTGCAACTTCGCGAAGTTGTGCGCGCCAGCGCTCCTCAATCTCCCAGATGGTGGCATCACGCTCGGTGCGCGGTACGAGGTGGATGGTGAGCTGCGCACTCTGGGCCGTGGCGCCGCCGCCTCCAAAGCTGACCGCCGCCGGTTCAGAGCCCACCACGCTTGAGATACTGGTTACGCCGGGGGTGGTGCGCACAATCTGTTCCACCTCTGTGAGGATCTCTTTTACCTTGTGCGGTGGCGTGGACGCCGGGGTGTCAAATGCTACCAGGGAGATGCCGGTATCCATGGGGGGCATCTGCTCCCCGCCCAGAAGGGGCTTGGCGACCCGGAAGGTGAAGATCAGAAATACGAGGGCGAGCCCGAGGAATATCAGTCTGTGGCGTAGGGCCAGGCGCACAAAGCCCAGATAAAAGCGCGCAATGGCCTGCAGTACCCTGTCTACAATATGCACAGGTTTGGGGGTGGTGCTTTCGCGTTTGGATTTTGCATCCCCGCGCTGGAGAAGCCTGGCGGTAAGCAGAGGCACCAGGGTCAGGGAGATCAGCAGGGAAGCGACCAGGGTGACGATGATCATCAGATTCAAAGGGCGCATAATGGTGCCGGTGTAGCCGGAACTGAACAGGACCGGGAACACCACCACTACGGTGGTAAGCATCCCTGCGGTCACCGGGGCGGCTACCTCGTGCGCTCCCTTTTCAGACACCAGCGCGGGAGATGTTGAGGGCCTTTGTTCGTGGTGGCGGTAGATGTTCTCCAGTACCACCACCGAAGCGTCCACCACCATCCCCACCGAGATGATAAGCCCTGACAGGGTTACCATATTGAGGGTGAAGGGGCTGAACCAGAGCACACTCATAGCGCTCAGGAAGGCCAGCGGGATGGAAACACTCACCACTGCCGCCGCGCGGAGGTTGGCAAGAAACATCAGGATGATCACCACCGTGAGCACTACCGCCTGCACCAGAGAAGAGCGCATGCCGCTCACATTGAGATCGATCAGGGGCTCCTGGTCGTCGGTGATCTCGAATTGAATATCTCCGAATTCTTTTTTCAGTTCGGGAAAGGCGGCCTTGAAGTTGTCGATTGCCGCTACGGTGTGTCCCCCCTCGGTACGGAGCAGGTTCACGGCAATGGCCGCTTCTGCATTGCCGTGGTAGAAGCTGCGTAGATCCGCATGCTCAAGGCTGACCTCCGCGATCTCATCCAGGGAGATCTCTGCTGCGCCCAGGGTCTGCAGGGGCATATTGCGAATAGAGTCAAGGGAGGTGAATTCCCCCGCGATGCGGAGCAGGTGTTCGCGGGAGTCGGTGTACAGAGTGCCTCCGGGGGAGGACACATTCTGACGCGCCAGCGCCGCCATCACATCCTGAAGGGTGAGGCCGTGAGCGTGAAGGGCTTCGCGCTTTACCTCCACGCTCACCTCGGGCTGATAGCCGCCGAAGACCTCCACATCCGCAATCCCCTCAATGCCGAGGAGGCGGTCGCGGATCTGGTTCTCCGCCAGAAGGCGGATATCGCTGAGGTCTTTGCCGCTGTCCGCTGCGGGTTTGAGCGCCAGAGTAACGAGCGGGCGCGTGGCGTCGGTGATGCGGAACAGCAGAGGCTCACGGATATCCGCAGGCAGGTCGCCACGGATGCGCGAGATGGCATTCTGCACATCAACCACCGCCTCGCCGATGGGTTTTGCATACAGGAATTCCGCGTTGATTGAGGAGACTTCATCGCGCGAGGTGGACACCAGGCGCTTCAGTCCCGAAATGCTCTTGAGTTCCTTCTCCACCACGGTGGTGACCTTGTCCTCCATATCCGCTGCACTTGCACCGGGAAGCACGGTCATTATCGCCACCTGTGGCGGCGCGGTTTCGGGAAAAAGATCGGTGGGGACACGCAAAAATGCAAACACCCCCAGGGCGATGATCAGGGCAACCAGAGCGATGATGTTCCACGGATTTTTCAGCGCCGCGCTGGTGAGATTCATTGCTCCACCTCCACGCGATCTCCGGCCTTAAGGGTATTCCAGCCCAGGAGGGAATGCGTTACCACCACGGTGCCGGGCTCTATCCCCTCCACCGCAGCATGGGTCGCATTACGCCCGAAAGAACGCACCATTTGAGATTTGAGAATCCCGTCTGCAAGGGTGAAGATGCGGAAGCGGCGGGTGGAATCCTGTCCTTCGGATTCATCCTCCTCCGTGCGTACAGGAATAAGGCTGGGTATCGGAACAAGAACCACATCCTCAAGCTTACGCAGTACCACTTCGGCCACGGCATATGCACCGCTGCGCATACTCGCGGGCAGGGTGCCCCACGCCTCCACCTCGACCTGGTGGGTGGCTGGATCGGCACTGGGATAGATGCGTTTGACCTGCAGCTCGGCATCCGGCGCAGCATGCAACTTGACTCCCTGCCCTGCCTTGAGGTGGCGTACCTGCTCCTGAGGCAGGCTGAACACCAGCTTGCGCCTGGTTTGGTCCTCCACCTCCGCCAGGGGAGAGCCCGGCTGCGCCATATCTCCAGGATCTACGCCAACCCCGGTGACCGTGGCATCAAAAGGGGCGCGCAGGCGCGTATATTCCAGGCGGGTCTGTGCCAGGTCAACCTCTTTCTCCAGGGCCGCAATGCCGGCGCGGGCGGCCTGAACCCGCTCCCGGCTGCTTTCCAGCTTGCCGCGGGCGTTGTTGCGCTGATCCGCGCTTGCATCCGCCTGTGCCTGGGGGATAGCCCCGGCCTGCGCCAGACTCTGATCGCGCGCGGCTTCACGCTCCCAGTATTCGAGATTAAGCTGATTTGCGCTATGCTCAGCTTCGAGCGCTTTAAGTTCAGCGCGGCTCTGATGCAGGCGCGCACGTGCACCGGCGAGAGCGGCCTGCTCCGCGTCATCCTCAAGCACCAGCAATACCTCATCCTGATTAACTCTATCGCCCTCTGCTACCAGAACTGTTTTAACCGGAGCGCTGATCCGTGCGGCAATTTCGGCCTTCTGCCATGATTCCACCACGCCGGTGCAGGTGCGGGTGATGTGCAGATCCCCGCGGGTCGCGGTGGCAGTGTGCACCTGTCTGGCCTGCGCTGCAGGCGGCGGTGCGCTGTTCTTGGTGCTCTTACGCTGTTTAATCAGTGCCACTCCACCCACAAGGAGGACGACACAGCAGATAACGGCAATAATCTTTTTGTTCATAAATCCCCACGGATAAGAGGTATTGAATGCGTCTAAAAGGTGTTATTTTGATCGTAGCACATCATTGTAGAATGAATTTGATGTGGATCAAGGTGCAAGAATAAACGCGAAAGTAAACGCCGGGTCAATTTAAACCTGAAAACTATTACAAGAGAGATTGATATGAGTGATTTGCCCGAATGTCCCAAATGTAATGGAATATACACGTATCAGGATCGGGAGCTGTACATATGCCCCGAATGTGGGCATGAGTGGACCCAGAACCAGGATGATCCTGAAGAGTCTCCACCGCCTGAGGTACGCGATGTGCATGGAAATGTGCTGCAGGACGGCGACAGCGTGAGTGTGATTAAGGACCTGAAGATCAAAGGATCGTCCAATGTGGTTAAAGTAGGCACCAAGGCCAAAAATATCCGCCTGGTTGAGGGTGACCACAACATCGACTGCAAAATTGATGGCATCGGGGCAATGCAGCTCAAGTCTGAATTTGTGAAGAAGGTGTAAAAGCTGCAGAGCTGCACCACCTATGCTTGTATATCGGAGCAGATAGACCCGGGATTCATCTTTTCCGTCCACCCCGTACTGGTTAATACTATCGCTGGGTGAATTCTCAAGTGCGCATCGAGCGCATCATTTCAAGTGGGCACCGCTCGGAGCCGGGCTTCTGGTAAGGCCAGGATGAGTTTGTCCTTTTCCTGAGGGTTTTTTTGTTGGGACAGCATAATTTGAAGGGTGAATAACGTTGAATAAACTGGCTTTATGCGTACTCACAAGTTTTACATATATGGCTGTAGTCGCAATCGGCTTCGCCAAAGAAGATATCCATATGCGTGAGCGCGAATACGCCGCCCTGAAAGCAGGGCTGGTTGAACGCTTCGGTTCCATGAAGGCGACAGAGTGGGGAGAAAATGTTTCCGGGGTCAAAACCCGGCTGGATACCGATGACAAGGTGATCGCCTTGACCATGGATGCGTGCGGAAGCCGCTCGGGGATGGGGGTGGATAGGGCGCTGATCAACTTTCTGCGCCGCGAAAAGATCCCCGCCACCTTATTTATCAATGCCCGCTGGATCGGGCCGAACCTTGAATTGTTTGCTGAACTCGCGGCGGATCCGCTGTTTGAAATCGCCAATCACGGTCTTGGGCACAAGCCCGCCTCGGTGAACGGCAGATCAGTCTACGGCATAGAGGGAACTGCGGATGTGGGTGAGCTGGTGGATGAAATAGAGCTCGCGGCGCGCAGACTTCATGCCTTGACCGATAAACGCCCGGCGTTCTACCGTTCCGGCACCGCTTTTTATGACGAGGTCGCTGTGCAGGTGTCTGAAGCTCTCGGACAGGAGGTGGCCGGATTTTCTGTTCTTGGGGATAAAGGCGCGACTTATACCGCTGCCGAGGTTGAAAACGCCCTCCTCAGTGCTGAAAGTGGGGACATTATCATTGTGCACATGAATCACCCCGAAGCGGGCACCGGCGCCGGAGTGATGGCCGCCGTGCCGCAGTTGCGGGAGCGCGGTCTGCGCTTTGTGCGTTTGAGCGAATATCCGCTTAAATAATCGGCATGGCAGCAAAGGGTGTGAGTTTCACCGCCAGGATGTTCATGAAGTAAGGTGTTGATATCATATCGGTGTTCATTTTTAAATAGAAAGGGATACTATGAACAAAACAGGTTTTATACTGGGTATATTTGCGCTCCTGCTCTTGAGTGGATGCAACGCCACTACCGGAGGCAATATGGCTTCCAGCGTGTTAAGTGCTCTGAGTGGGACCTCCGAAAGTGGCGCCGGTCTGGATAGCGCAACTGTGGCTGCCGGGCTTAAAGAAGCTCTTGCCGTTGGCTCTGAGCGTGCAGTGGCTTCCACTTCGGCCAGAGACGGATTCTGGGGCAATGAGGAGATTAAAATTCCCCTCCCCGAGGAGTTGAATAACGTTTTCACCACGTTGCGAACCGTTGGTTTCGGCTCTCAGGTGGATGCATTGGAGCTGAATATGAACCGCGCCGCGGAACAGGCCTCCGCCGAGGCAAAGCCGGTGCTCCTCGACGCAGTTAGGGGGATGAGCCTCAGTGACGCTATGGGAATCCTGCGCGGCGGTGATACCGCGGCTACTGAGTATTTCCGCGCCGAGACCTCGGATACCCTGAAGGAGAAATTTCTCCCGATTATTCAGGATAAGATGGCCGGGGTGGGATTGTATCAGCAGTATAACAAGCTCATGGATGCGTATGCCGCATTGCCTCTGACCAAAGACCGCGGATTTGACCTGGACAACTATGTGGCGGATAAGGGACTTGATGGTCTGTTTTCCATGCTGGCGCGTGAAGAGGCTGAGATTCGTGAAAATCCGGCAGCACGTTCGACTGAGCTGTTGCAGAAGGTTTTTGCTTCACACTGATATCGGTTCATCCATAATGCGGATGTACCTTATACAGGGCTATGTTTGCTTTAGTTTAGCGGAGTTTCCTATGCGTATCGGGAAAAAAGGTATAGTCAGCATATTGTTTCTGACTCTGGGACTTTTGAGCACTGATGGTATCCAGGCTTCTGATCCCCCCGTGCAGACACGTCCTCTGCGTGGAGTGACTGTGGATGGCGAGGGTAGAGGAATGTCTGAAGAAAGGGTGGCCGCAGGACTGAAGGAGGCCTTACATGTCGCAGTTGACCGCACCGTGGCACAGCGCGGTTCCCGGGATGGCTTTGGTGCATGTCCGGGTTATCGAATCGCACCCGCCTCCGAATTATGTGCTCGGGTTACAGCAATGGATGATGAATCTGCGCGCAAGCAGCTTGCACACCTGGAGCAGCGTATGAATCGTGTGGCTGAACTTACTGTTGCGACGGCGGCACCTCTGCTGCATGAGGTCGTGGCCCGGCTGGAAATTCCATATGCCATAGAAGTGCTGCGTGAGGACGATGTTGCGGCTACTACCTTCTTGCAGAGATTCAAAGGTTCACAGATAGAAGAGCGTTTTTCCACTCTTGTGCGCAGCAAAATGGCAGAGGCGGGTATTTATAATGATGTATCCAATCTTTTGCGCATTCTGGAGCATACCGCCGATGCTGAGAAATCCATGTATGACAAACTACATGCGCATATCAGTGCCGAAGCCCTCGCCGCTGTTTTCGCTACCCTCAAGCATGAAGAATATGTGATTCGCACCGAGCCCGAGGCCAGGACAAGCGAACTGCTGGCGCAGGTTTTTTCGCGTTAATGGCGGGTTTTTATCAACGAAGGGTAACAGTAAGGAAATTTTATGCTATAAAGTAGACTAATAAGGGAAACAATTCTCCCGCACCTGTTATCTTTATCAGCATGGAGGATATATGCAGGCCAAAATCAACGGTACTTCTATTTACTATGTGGAAGGGGGCGACCCCGCAGCGCCTTCAGTAATATTTATTCACGGATTCCCCTTCAGCAGCAGAATATGGGAATCACAGCTCGAAGCTCTTGGGCACAGCTTCCATGCGGTGGCTTACGATTTTCGCGGATTGGGGAAAAGTGCTGTCGGTGACGGACAGTATACCATTGAAGGACATGTGGATGATCTGATTGCCCTGCTTGATTTTCTCGAGATAGACAAAGCGATTGTGGTGGGTCTCTCCATGGGAGGATATATAGCTTTACGTGCCCTGGAACGCAATCCCGAGCGTTTTCTGGGGGTGGCTCTATGCGACACCCAGAGCAAGGCGGATGACAATGCCGGAAAACTCAAGCGTGCCGCAGGTGCAAAAACGGTAAAACAGGAGGGCGCGGCGGCGTTTGCCGAAGGGTTTGTTGAGGCCGTGTTTACCCCAACTTCCATTGAGAGCAATGTGCCCGCAGTTGATTTTATTAAAGAGATTATCAGTGCCAACGATCCGGTAGCTATCGCCGGGAATCTCATCTCCATGGCGGGGCGCACTGATACTACGGAGTCCCTTACGGATATCAAAGTTCCTGCCCTGATCCTGGTTGGGGAGGAGGATAAGCTTACCACTCCCGATGCTGCGCGGGATATGCATACCCGCATCAAAGGGTCACAGCTCCATCTTGTTCCCAAAGCCGCCCACCTGAGCAATCTGGAGAATCCGGAGTTTTTCAATGCGCGTCTGCTGGAGTTTCTGAAGCAGTTTAAAAGCTGAACCACTTTACCCCATGATCTGAATTCGCTGACCTCGAAGCCACTGCGCCCGGTATCTGGAAACAGACCGGGCACAGTGGCTTTTTCAGGGTTATAAATGCTGCAGACTGACCGCCACCCTGTTTGGTATGTGATGTCTGTAATTGTAAGGATCCCGGTCGAACCTATGGATACAATGTCTGCAACTGTTCTTCCGGTAGAGGAAATCATTCCCCGCCTGCAACAGGTGCTGGAGACCCACACCTGTGCTCTGTTACAGGCGGAGCCGGGGGCGGGCAAGACTACGCGCGTACCGCTGGCGCTGCAGGAGGAACCCTGGTTGCAGGGGCAGCGGATTCTCCTCCTGGAGCCGCGCCGTCTTGCCGCGGTGCATGCGGCGCGCTATATGAGTGCACAGTTGCAGGAGAAGGTGGGGCAGACGGTGGGCTACACCATCCGGCATGAACGTGCCCTGAGCAGCGCAACCCGGCTTGAGGTTATAACCGAGGGGATACTCACTCGGCGTCTGCAGCACGATCCCGAACTTGAAGGGGTGGGGCTTATCATTTTCGATGAGTTCCACGAACGCAATATCCATAGCGATCTGGGGCTGGCCCTGAGCTATGAAGTCCAGCAGAGTCTGCGCCCTGATCTACGCCTTCTTGTGATGTCCGCCACCCTCGAGAGTACCCATATTGCCACGCGCCTGGATCAGTGCCCGGTGCTGCACAGCAAAGGGCGCACATACCCGGTAACCCAACACTACTGCGGGGATTCTCCGCGCCCACTTGCACAGCAGGTGGTTGCCGCAGTGGAAAAAGGTTTGCAACATCAGGGGGATATTCTGGTATTTCTCCCCGGTGCACGCGCTATCAGGCAGTGTGAACAACTTCTGTACCGCCAACCATGGACCGGGAATCTACGGGTTCTCCCCCTCTATGCCGCGTTGAGCTTCGAAGCCCAGCAGCGCGCGCTTCTGCCCGATGTTCAGCGCAAGGTGGTGCTTGCCACCAACATTGCGGAAACCAGCCTCACCATCGAAAACATCGGCGTCGTGATTGACAGTGGTCTGGAGCGTCAACTTCTGTTTGATGTGGCCCGCGGAATGAATGCCTTACCCACGCGCCGGATCGCGCAGTCAAGTGCTGTTCAACGCAGCGGGCGCGCCGGGCGCCAGAGAGCGGGGCACTGTTATCGTCTCTGGAGTGAGGCAACCCAGAGCTCTCTGGCAGAACATCAGCGTCCGGAAATCCTGCGTTCCGATCTGAGTGCCCTTGCCCTTGAACTTGCATGCTGGGGGGTGCAGGATGCCGCAATGTTGCGCTGGATTGATCCTCCCCCTCAAGCGCATCTTGACGCGGCTTTTAATCTGTTGTACCAGCTGGGAGCTGTGGATCAGGAACGGCACCTGACACCCGTGGGGCGCAAAATGGCGCAGTTTCCTGTGCACCCACGCTTGGCGCGTATGCTGGTCGCAGCCTCCACCCCGGAGGAGCAGGTGCTGGCGTGTCATCTAGCCATTATTCTGGAGTATCCACACCAGTTTCGCCACACGAAGGAAAAAAAGGTAGAATCCGGAATCAGCTCCAGTGATATCCTGGATATCCTCGAAGCGTGGAATGCAAGCAGGGATAGCCAGGTCAGCTCTGAGATCCGGCGTTCATTCTTCGCGTTGGTACGCCGGCTCAACCTCAGCTCTGATTTCGCGCCTGAACCCGATGTGCAGCGTACGGGACGGTTGCTCCTTGCGGCGTATCCGGATCGCGTAGCCCAGAGGCGGGTTTCCAGCCGGGACGAGTATCTCCTGCGCAATGGGCACGGAGCGCGCCTTTCAACCCGCTCGGGTATGCAGACCCAGGGGTGGCTCGTAGCTCTGGAACTCGAACGGAGTCAGGGCAACACCGGCGAGCGCGGCAAAAACCATCCACAGGGTGCGGGGAGCTCTTCTCTGATCCACATGGGAAGTACACTTGCTTTGGAACAGATTCTGGAAGCTTTCCCCGAAGCGACCTCCTGGAACTACGAGGTGTTCTGGGATGAAGATAAACAGCGGGCGCAGGCCCGGCGCTGCCGCCGCCTGGGGGCATTGCTCCTGCAGGAACAACCCTGTGCAGTGGAGGGAGAATCGGTGCTGGTGCTTCTCCTGCAGCAGATCCGCAAGCGCGGGTTTGATAAACTGCCCTGGAGCCGTGCCAGCCGGAATCTGTATGCGCGAATTCGTTTTGTGGGAGTACATACTCTGGCTGAAGACTGGCCGGATGTAGATCCGGAGCCTATGCTCGAGCGGCTTGAAACCTGGCTTGCACCATGGTTGCAGGGGGTAACCTCCTGGCAGGAGGTGCAACGCCTTGACCTGTGTCAGCCGCTGCTTGGTCTGCTGAGCTGGACCCGGCAACAGCAGCTCGAAGAATTGGCGCCGCAAAAGATCAAGGTTCCGAGTGGTTCGCAGATCCGGGTGGATTATACTAATCCGCACCAGCCGCGCCTTGCAGTAAAGTTGCAGGAGTTATTCGGTCTGCACCACAGTCCCAAAGTGGGAGGCGGTCAGGTTCCGCTATTGATTGAGTTGCTTTCCCCCGCGCAGCGCCCGATTCAAACTACCACCGATCTGGCAAATTTCTGGGTAACAACCTATACCGAGGTAAAAAAAGAGCTCAAGGGGCGCTACCCGAAACATCCCTGGCCTGATGATCCTCTTACCGCCTTACCCCGGCGCGGAGTTAAACCACGACAATAGAGGTGAAACGTCCTGTCGGGGGTCTGCTCCGGTTTTCTGAAACACAACCACACGAGACAAATACATGAGCAAAGCACGTATATTTCTTCTCCTCGTTCTTCTTACCGCATTTCCCCCGCTGGCAACAGATATGTACCTGCCCGCTATCCCCATGCTTCAGGAGCGCTGGGAGCAGCCCCTGATGGTGATCAACCTCACCCTGGTGGTGTTCTTTTTAAGCTATTGTGTGTTTCTTCTCATCTATGGACCTCTGTCAGATCGCTTCGGGCGCCGTCCTCCTCTTCTCGGCGGAATAGGTCTGTTTGTTATGGCGTCGGTGTTGTGTTCCTTTGCCGATTCAGCCCTCACTCTGATTGTGGCGCGCGTGTTTCAGGCTGCAGGTGCAGCGTCTGCCACTTCGCTGGCCCTTGCCATCACCAAGGATATCTACACCAACAATGAGCGTATCCGGATTCTGGCGTGGATGGG